>CAMBWM010000004.1 GCA_945871335.1 Polaromonas sp. YR568
GCGCTGTGGTGCATGGCGCCCAGGGCGGCGTCAAACACCATGTGTTCATAGACCTCGTCGCTGATGAGCAGCACGTCGGTGGGCGCCAGCAGGGTTTGCAGGCGCAGCATTTCGGCTTCGGTCCAGACGGTGGCGCTGGGGTTGTGTGGCGAATTGATGATGATGGCGCGGGTTTTGGGGTTGAGCGCGGTGGCGATCTTGTCGAAGTCAGGTCGGAAGGTGCCGGGGGTGAGCGGCACGCGCACGACGGTGCCGCCGGCCAGCTCAATGTTGGGCACGTAGCTGTCGTAGCAGGGCTCGAGCACGATCACTTCGTCGCCCGGGTGCACGATACCCAAAATGATGGTGATGATGGCTTGCGTAGCGCCGGCGGTGACGGTGATCTCAGTGGCCGGGTTGTAGCTGCGGCCGTGCAGGGTTTGAATTTTGGCGGCAATGGCTTCGCGCAGCACAGGCACGCCGGTCATGGGCGGGTACTGGTTGAGGCCGCTTTGCATGGCAGCGGTCACAGCGTTGACCAGTGCCGGGTCGCATTCAAAGTCAGGGAAACCCTGGCCGAGGTTGACAGCGTTTTTTTCAGTGGCCAGTGCCGACATGACGGTGAAGATGGTGGTGCCGACATTGGGCAGCCGGCTTTGCAGGGCGGGAGTGTGCTGGCGCACGGCGGTCAGGGAGGGGCTCATGGTTGTCAAACTTCGTAGTCGTTGATGCGGCCAGTCATGGCCTTGGTGATGAGGTCACGGGTTAGCTTGCCGCTCACCAGCTCGGCAAATTTATAGACGAAATTGCGCAGGTACGCGCTGCGTTTGAAGGCGATACGCGCCACATTCATGCCAAAGAGCGGTTCGGCCGGCACGGTCACCAGGTCGGCGTTGGTGCCGTCTGCTTGCATGGCCATCTCGGCGACGATGCCCACGCCCAGGCCCAAGCGAACATAGGTTTTGATGACGTCAGAGTCGATGGCCTCGAGCGCAATGCGCGGGTGCAGGCGCTTGGCGGCGAAGGCTTCGTCGATCTTTGTGCGGCCTGTGAAGGACGGGTGGTAAGTGATGAGAGGTTGACCGGCCAGCTCTTCCAGCGTGATATTTTTTTGCTGGGCCAGCGGATGGTCGGCCGGCATGACCAGCATGTGCTGCCATTCGTAGCACGGCAGTGTGACCAGCTCGTCGTACTGCGCCAGGGATTCGGTGGCGATGCCAATCTCGGCGACCTCGTCGATCAGCATGCGTGCCACCTGGTCGGGCGAGCCCTGGTGAAGGCTGACATTCACTTTGGGAAAGGCCTCGCGCAGGCGTGCAACCGGCTGGGGCAGCACGTAGCGGGCCTGGGTGTGGGTGGTGGCAATCGACAGGGTGCCGCTGTCTTGCGCTGAGTACTGCTCTCCAATGCGCTTGAGGTTGCCAACTTCCCGCATGATCAGTTCTATGCTTTGCAGCACGTGCTGGCCGGGCTCGGTCACGCGTTTGAGGCGTTTGCCGTGGCGCGCAAAGATTTCTACGCCCAATTCTTCTTCAAGCTCAATGATGGCTTTGGAAACGCCCGGTTGCGAGGTGTGCAGCGCTCGGGCTGTTTCTGTGAGGTTGAGGTTGCGGCGCACAGCCTCTTGGACAAAGCGAAACTGGTGAAGGTTCATATCAAAAAATTACTGATGTTGCGCTTCATTATGACATTTTGGCCTTAAAGATTAGGGCTGCGCTTGACTTGGCTACAGGTCGAGCGAGGCCTCAAGTCCGGTGATCAGGCCAGCGCAATGTCAGCCAGAAGTGCAGTGAGTTGGGCCGACTCGCCTGCGGTGGCCAACAACTCAAGCCTGACCTGCGGGTGTTTGCTGCGAATTTCTTCGACGATCAGTGGCAGGTCTTCACGGGCGTGCTTACCAACGCCCAGAAACAAGGGAAAAACGCGGATGTGCGTGGCCCCAGCGGCGACCATGTCGTCTGCGGCCTGCGGCAGACTCGGCAGGCACAACTCGAGGTAGGCGCAACTCACCTGGGCCACCGGGTGGCGACGCCTGATTTCAGTGGCCACCGCTTCAATGGGCAGGCGCCAAAGCGGGTCTCTGGAGCCATGGGCAAACAAGATGATGGCAGTGGTCATGCGATAAGAAAAAGGGCGCGCAGAGGGTAAAAGGGCAGGCTGGGCGTGTTAACGCCGAAGTACCAGCCAGCCGAAGGCCGTCAATGAAATGCCGGAGTAAAGCAAACCCGGGGCGGCAGCCGCGAACCAGGGTTCCCATTTTTGCAGGTTGCCGATGTGGCCGAACACGTTGTTGAGCAGGAAAAAACTGATGCCGATCATCACGCCGGCAAACACATAGGTGGCAATGCCGCCGGTGCGAAAGTGCAGATAAGCAAATGGCAAAGAAAGCATCACCATAACCAGGCAGCTGAGTGGATAGAAAACTTTTTTCCAGAATTCAATCTCATAACGCTGTGCAGACTGGCCGTTGGCTTTGAGGTGCTGCACATAGTTAAAGAGGTCGATGGTGGCCATCTGGTCTGGCTTGAGCAGGGCTACGGAGACCATCTCGGCGCTGATTTCGGTGGGCCAGCGCAAGCTGTCTTTGCTGGTTCGGTTCATGCTGGCGGTAGCCAGCCCTTTGTTCAGGCTGTCGGTACTTGGACGGATCAAAAACTCAGTGCGCTCGGCCTTGAGCAGAGTCCAGGATTGATCGGCGGCAAATTGCCCGGCGCCAGCCTCGGTCAGGGAGACGACCAGGCCTTTGTTGTCATACTCATAAATACGGATGCCCTGCATCTCATTGGCGGGTGACAGCGCCCGCACGTTCACAACGTAATTGTTGTAGAGCTGCTTTTCTTTGAGCCAGGCGCCTGTCTGCCCCACGGTAATGCGGCCTTGGTACTTGGCTTTAAGCAGCTGTGCCGAGCGTTGGGCCACGGGGGAGACGTAGTCACCCACCGCAAAACTCAGCACCACAAAGACGCTGCCCAGCACCAGTAAAAGCCTGAGGGCGCGCCAGGGGTCCAGCCCGCTGGTGCGCAAGATCGTAAATTCAGAGGTCTTGGCCATTCGTGCCATCACCAGGATGGTGCCAATCAACACCGAGATCGGCATTAATTCATAAATATGGCTGGGCCATAAAAGAGCGACATAAAGCAAAGAATGACTCAGCTGGTAAACCTGCTCTGCACCGGCGAACATTGATTTTTGCCCGACGTTCTTGAGGTCATCAATCAAGTCAAACAAGGAAAAAAGAGCCAGAAAGCCAATGCCCACCAGCAAAATGGAGACCCACAATTCACCGTAGATCAGTTTGCGAACGGTTTTCATGGCTTCACAGAAGATTTAACGGCCAGTGCTCGGGCGGGAACTGGCCGGCGCGGCAGCAGGTCTGTGAGGCTCCAGTTTTCGTTGCGCTTGGCCAGCCAGAGCAAGCTGCCGATGAGAACGCTGCCGTGCATAAGTAGCAACAAGTTGCCCAGGCTCATACGCCCGCTGGCCACCCAGGTTTGCCCCAGGCCGATCAGGTTGCTGTACAAAATGAAGATCAAAAGCACAAAAATTATGTTGCTGCTGCGTCCGGCGCGGGGGTTCACAGCGGCCAGAGCCAACGCCATAATCACAAAATTAATGGCGCTGAAAACAAGCCCGAAGCGCCAGGAAAGCTCCGCCTGGTGGCTATTGATGTTTGACTTCAAAAGCTCGAGGGTGGACATTGCACGGATTTCAACCGCGTCCGCCGCAATGTCCTTGCGTTGCCCGGTAACGATGCCGTATTCCTCAAAATCACTTATCCGCAGGTCTTGCTTGCCGATGGTTTTTTCGAGGCGCTGGCCGTTCTGCAGCACGAGCATTTGCACATCATTGGCCAACTCAACCCGGCCGGCGCGGGCTGTTGTGACGGTGTTTTTTGTGTTTTCGGTAGTGGCTATAAAGATGTTGTTGCTTCCCACGCGTCCTTCGGAGGCGCTGTCAATGAAAAACACACGCTGGCCGTTGGCCGACTCCTGAAACTGGCCCGGGGTAATCCGCTCTAAGTCACCACGCTGGTCATAGCGCTGCTTCATGTCGGCGCTCTGCTGATTGGTCCAGGGCCAGATGATCAGCGCGGAGAAGGTGATCAAAACCAGGATCGGCCAGGAAAAGCGCAGCAAGGGCCGCAAAAAAGCAGACAGACCGCGCCCGCTGGCAAACCAGACCACCATTTCGCTGTCCTGGTACATACGGGACAGGGTGCTGAGCATGGCGATAAACAGCGACAAGGTCAGGATGGTTGGCAACCGCCCCAACGCGGCGTACGCCATGATCAGCATGACGTCTTGGGGGCTGATAGAGCCCCGGGAGGCGCGCCCCAAGGTCTGTATCAAAACTATCGTAAAGGTGATGGTGACGAGTACCACCAGGGTGGCGCCGAAGCTTCGCGCTAACTCTTTGCGCATCGAAGATTGGAATAACATGGAGTGACTAATTTATTTTTCGCAAAACGGAACTTACTTCAATTATGAACTTCGAACTCAAGACCTTGAACCGCGCTCGGCTCTGCGCTGAAAAATGTGACGCTCTGTTGGTGCTGGTGCCTCAGGAAATGGCCAGCGGCCATGACGCGCTTTCCCGCCTAATTGCTGCGGCCACCCGCGCCGGTGACTTTGAAGCCAAACCCGGTAATTTGTTGCAAGCCTACCGTCCTGAGGGCTTGGCTGCGACCCGCTTGTTGCTGGTAGGGGTGGGCGACGGGACGCCCCGCCATGTTCGCAGTGCGGTGCTGGCGGCGATGGCGGCGCTGAAGTCCGGCAAGGCTTTGCGGCTTGTTTTGTGCCTGAGCTTGCTCAAAGACGCTGCGGGGCAGGCCATTCATCCCGCTTTATTAAGCTGCGGCGATGCTGCTTACCAATACAGCGCCACCAAATCCAAAGTGCCGAATAAGCACTTTCAGAGGGCCGTGGTGGCTGTGGCCGATGCACCGGCGGCCAAAGCCGCCTTTGCCAAAGCCTGTGGTCTGGCCCAGGGCATCGCGCTGGCCCGCGAATGGGGTAACCGCCCGGCCAACCATGCCACCCCCGAAAAACTGGCCGGCGCGGCGCGCGAACTGGCTAAATTGCCGCGCATTTCAGCCCAGATCCTCGGGCCCAAAGAAGTCGCCAAACTTGGCATGGGCTCTTTCACGGCGGTAGCGCGCGGCTCAGAAGAGCCGCTGCGTTTTATCGTGCTGCGCTACCAGGGCGCACTCAAGAATCAAGCCCCGGTGGTGCTGGTGGGCAAGGGCATCACATTCGACACGGGCGGTATCTCTATCAAACCAGCCGGTGAGATGGATGAGATGAAGTTCGATATGTGCGGAGCGGCCAGCGTGCTGGGCACCTTCCGGACGCTGGCAGCCTTGCAACCCAAGCTGAACGTGGTGGGTTTGATACCGGCCTGCGAAAACATGCCTGACGGTCGCGCCATTAAGCCCGGCGATGTGGTCAGCAGCATGAGCGGTTTGACCATTGAAATACTCAACACCGACGCAGAGGGCAGGCTGGTTCTGTGCGATGCCCTGACCTACGCCGAGCGCTTCAAACCGCGTGCCGTGGTGGACATTGCTACCTTGACAGGCGCTTGCGTGGTGGCCTTGGGCGGCGTGCGCTCAGGCATGTTCTCAAGTAACGATGCGCTGGCCCAGTCACTGATGGACGCAGGGGAGCGATCTTTAGATCTGTGCTGGAGAATGCCCTTGGATGACATTTATGCCGAAGGGCTGAAAAGCAACTTTGCAGACATCGCCAATGTGGCTGGTCGCGCGGGTGGTGCGGTTACGGCCGCCAAGTTTTTGCAGCGTTTTGCTGGTAAGTTTCCTTGGGCGCATTTGGACATTGCTGGAACAGCCTGGAAAAGTGGCGCAGCCAAAGGTTCGACCGGACGACCTGTGGCGCTGTTGGTGGAGTACCTGCTCAGCCAGACCGAGTCATCCCCAGCAAAACCGAGCCGTCCAAAGAGCGTCAAGAGCCGCAGCCCAGCTGCCCGGGCATGACAGAAGTTGAGTTTCATTTCAATGTAGGCGACAAACTCGACTACAGCTGCCGCTTGCTGCGCAAAGCCCATGCCGGGGGGGCTAAATTGCTGGTCACAGCGGACCCTGTGATGCTGGCGCAGCTGGACCAAATGCTGTGGACTTTGTCTGCGACCGAGTTCCTGCCCCATTGCCGCAGCGACGCGCCGCCCGCCACCCTGGCGCTCTCAGCTATCGTGCTGGCGGCTTCTGCCTTGGCGCCGGACTTGGAAGGGCGCGCGATGGGTGTGCTGGTCAATCTGGGCCAAGATGTCCCGCAGGGCTTTGAAAGCTTTGAGCGATTCATTGAAATTGTGAGCAGTGCCCCCAACGACCGCCAGGCAGGGCGTCAACGCTGGAATCATTACAAACAACGCGGCTACGCACTCAAAGCCCACGACCGCACAGCCCCCGCGCAAAGTTCTGCCAGCGGTCAAATCCAAAATTAACTCTTTTTTGACTTTTTGTGACGCTTGTGTGGCACAGGCTCAAAAATTGCGCTATCTTTCTAGGGTTGAGGTGAAACCCCCTCGCAAGTTTGACTATTTTATTTAATCGGAGTGAACATGAAACTGAAAATTACCGCACTGGCCGCCTTGGCCATGGCCACGAGCCTGGCAACTGCTCAAGAAACTCAAGTCGTCAAAATCGGCCATGTGGCGCCTGTTTCCGGCGCCCAGGCGCACTACGGCAAAGACAATGAAAACGGCGTGCGCATGGCCATTGAAGACCTCAATGCCCAGAACATCGTGATTGCTGGGAAAAAGATTAAATTTGAAATCGTTGCAGAAGACGATGCGGCCGATCCAAAACAGGGCACTGCTGCGGCACAAAAACTGTGCGACTCCAAAGTTGCAGGCGTGGTCGGTCACCTCAATTCAGGCACCACCATCCCTGCTGCCAAGGTCTACAACGATTGCGGCATCCCTCACGTCACTGGCGCCGCCACCAACCCCAACCTAACTAAGCCCGGTTACAAGACCACTTACCGCATCATCGCCAATGACAACGCGCTGGGTGCTGGCCTGGCTTTTTACGCCGCTGAAAAACTCAAGCTGAAAAAAATCGCCATCATTGACGACCGTACTGCTTACGGCCAAGGTGTTGCTGAAGTCTTTAAAAAGACAGCGCTGCAAAAAGGTATTTCAGTGGTTGACGAGCAGTTCACTACCGACAAAGCCACCGACTTCATGGCCATCCTGACCGCCATCAAGGCCAAAGCACCTGACGCCGTTTTCTACGGTGGTATGGACCCCCAAGCGGGTCCCATGTTGCGCCAGATGGAGCAACTGGGCATGGCCAAAGTCAAGTTCTTTGGGGGTGACGGCATCTGCACCGCTGAAATCGCTAAATTAGCCGCGGGCGCCAAAACTTTGGGCAATGTGATCTGCGCTGAAGGCGGCGCTTCCCTGGCCAAAATGCCTGGCGGCGAGGCCTGGAAAAAACGCTATGACGCCAAGTACCCTAACCAGTTCCAGGTTTACAGCCCCTACACCTACGATGCGACTTTCGTGCTAGTTGACGCTATGAAGCGTGCCAAATCGACAGACCCCAAGGTCTACACACCTGAATTGCTGAAAACCAACTTTAAGGGTGTGACCACCACCATCGCTTTTGAAGCGAATGGCGAGCTGAAGAACCCGTCCATCACTTTGTACGAGTACAAAGATGGCAAAAAATCAGCCCTGAACTGATCTTTTTATTAGTCCACAAAGCCATCTTCGGATGGCTTTTTTTTGCCTGGCCGATGCTGCTCCGACAAAAGAGCTAAGGGATTGATTCTGCTGATTTTCCGATTGCAGGAGTGCTAACATTAAAAGCTTGTAATGCTAAATGTCAACCGAGATGTTGGATGAACCATGAGTTCTACTTTAATTTTATTCATCTTGTTATTTGTGTTGATTTGCGTGGTGCTTTTCTATTTCTTTACACAGAAAAGCTTGAACGACATTTCAACGCGACTCAATAAAATGGAGGTGCCAGAACGGGTCTTGCGCACCCCGGACACCATACGCCGTGAGCGTGCGTACTCGCATGACCAGATCGTGATTCTCGAAGCCCAGCTCATCAACGAGGGCCGGGAAGATCTGACAGAAGCAGAGATGCAAGAAATAGACAAGGCGCGCAAAAAAATCAAGTCTTGTGCAGACGAGCTCAGGGCACTTGGTGACTGGATAGGCTTACCCTTTGATTTGGAATGGAACGACATCCTTGACAGGTTGCCGGTGGTCAACCGCTTGTATCGCAAGGCTATCGCTGCCCAGACTGAGGCACTCAACCCGACCCCTGTTGCCCCTCCTGAAGTGCCGGCACCTGCGCCGCAGTCAAGACTTCGGCGCTAATTCGGGATTCACTCCAATGAATGTGAAACGCATTGATTGCCTGAGTGTTCCAAAATCGCGCGATTTAAAAGCCCCTGGTGATGACGTCGTGGCCGTGCTGCCAGACAAGTTTTATGGCGTTTTTGACGGCGCTACCGATACAACAGGCACATTCCGAGGACCCGGATCTCCCGGTCGTTTTGCAGCCACCTCGGCGGCTCAAGCCATGCTGCGTCTGGTGCTGCAACCCCACGGTCCGCTAGCAGAGCCGCAAGTTTGGCTGGCGGGTATGAATGCGTCCATTCGTGATGGGTTGCACAACTTAGGTGTGCCGCAGGCCCGGGTTAGCACCACCGCAGCCATGGCCGTGCCCATTGGTAACACTATGCATTTCCTGATGGTGGGGGATTCGGGCCTTCGTATCAACGGCCATGACATCACGCTCATGACCAAAGACGTGGACCGATTGTTCACTCAAGTCAGATTGGCGACGAGAGAGGTGCTGCAGTTGCAAGGCTTAAAGGGCGATACGCTGGAAACCGCCACCCGTGAACTTGTCTTCAAGGGCTTGGACCCGAGCCGGCAGGCTACTATTCTTCCCTCAAAAGTACTGGAAATCGTTGCTCAAGTCAGCGCCGCTTGCCGTGGACAACTCATGCTGGATGCCATGGACTGCCTGCCGGACATGGTGTCGCGCGGTATTTCTGGTGGTCAGTACCAGTTTGCCAACCAGATTGGCCACTCTTTAGCTTATGCCAGTGTGGATGGCAGCGTGACCCGTGGCAAAGACCAGCGCTATTTCAGCCTTCCTATGGCTGATGTGCAGAGCATTGAACTCTTTACCGATGGCTATATGTCTTGCCCGCACAGCGGCGTCAGCGTCATGGACTGGGAAGCGAATTTTGTGCAAGACGAAGCGCTAGACCCTGAAAAAATTGGCCGATATGCCGGCGTCAAAGGCTCTACTGAGGCTTATTTTTCAGATGACCGGACTGTCTTGTCGCTCAGTTTTTAGTCTCTGTTGGTCTGCTGCGTCAAAGTTCTAGGATTGGATATGACCGTCAATACTTGCGCCTGAAAGTTAGGCCTGCATTTGTTCGCTTGTAGTTACTCAAAGCCAGCGTTGACTTGTTATTTTCATAGCCCAACTCAAAGACTGGCGTAAATCCCGCGATGCTGAAATTAGCAGGGTCCAGGGACAGTTTGACAAGGTAGCGCTTATCTTCACGCAGCACTCCAAAGACGGGGTCCATCTCCGCATGTTTTCGGTTTGAACTTAGCCATTTGAGTTGGACACGGCTGTCCAGCGAGGTCACGAAGTAGGTGCCGCTCAGTCCGTAGCTGAAGGTTGTGTAAGAGTACGGCCGCTCAACGGCGCTACCCCGATCCCAGCCGATGTCAGCACCGAGTGAAGCAAATTGGGAGACGCTCTTCTCGGTGGCTAGCTTGTAGCTTGACAAGTGACTATTTTGATAGGCATAAGCCGGGTAGTTGATCATGCCGTGCCGCAGCTCGTTGGTCCACTTCCACCCAGCTGGCTTTTCAGCCATGTGCAGCAAGGTCGCCCATGAATAGTTATAGAGCCGGGTGCCACCCGAGTCCATACTTTCGTGTGAAATTTTTATTTCGGCCTTGGGCTCAATTTGAAAGCGAAATGCCAAGTGACTATCCCAGCCAATTTTGTTCAGAGTGGGTTCCCCGTAGTGAACGCCCATTGCGCCTAGGCTGGCTATCCAGCGATTGTTATCGTCCAGCCCCTTGCTGCCTGTTAAACGGTAGTTGGCGCCCCACTTAGGGCCGGTGTCTGTCGGCGGCTTGTATCCAAAGGGCAGGCCAAAAATATTGAAGCTACGCACGCTCGGGATGAATCGCGGGTTGCTGTCTCTCTCCAGCGATATTGAGTAGTCGAGCCGGCCTTGTGCAAAGCCCATATCTTCTAAAAAGTAGTGAATTTTTTCCCGAACGGCGAAAGGTGGGGAGGAGGCGAGTACAGCCTTGAACAAGGCTTCGGCCTGCGCATAGTCTTGTTGTAGGTAGCTCGCTCTGGCCCATTCCAGCCGAACCCGTTCGCTGCCGGTGATCGCGTAAAGTCTTTCAAACGTTTCGGCCGCTGCGGCGAATTCGTCGTTCAATAAAAAGTTCAATCCTTTTTCAAATTGAACTTGAGCCTGGGCTTGAGATTTGAACTCATCAGATGGCTGAGCGTACGCATTGGTTGATGCAAGTATCAACGTCAGTAAATAAAACAGCAACCCTAAGCCAGAGCGCGACCGCGCTCTGAATGCAGAAATATGAAGCGCGGCGTTTTTAACGCTGCTTACCGCCGAATGCACCGAAATAAGCTGCCCCGCTCCCTGTTACTGCAAAAGTGCCGCCAATTTCTTGAGCCGTTGGGCCGTAAAACTTGCCCGTCGCGGTCCCTGTCATGGCCACATTGGATGCGCCGCCGCCCACAGTGCTGATGACGCCCGTGAATTGATTGACCCAGGCACTGTAGCTCAGCGTGCCGCTGCTATTCAAATTTGTGTTGCTGGACGGAGTGATTAGATCCGTACTGGTTCGCGTATTTGTTGTTGCAAACGCGATAGAGCGTGTGCCAAAGTTGGCGGTAGCGGTCATATCCGATCCAACAAAGGTATTTACGCCTGTGCTGTCAACATATCTCCCGCCGCTGGCCCCTACAAAATTGCCGGTTCCACTGACTGGAATAGCTGACGCGGCTGTTTCAGCCCCAACGCTGGCAACGCCAACGGTCCCGGCCCCCGTCCCTGCACCGGTTGTCCAGACGCCGAATGTTTGATAGTCCCATCCCCAGTCGGGTGACTGGGGGCGCCCTGAAAGAACATAGTCTTGCTTGTTTGCACTGATGCCCACATTGACGTTGGGGAAAGCCGCCAAATTGCTTATGACTCCCCCAGCTGCAGTGTCAACAGTAATGGTTGTGCCTAGGGCGGATGTAAGCGCGACTTTAGTCGTGAGGCCGTTGGCGTCATATGTTCCAACATACGACGCTCTGGAATCGAACGGTGTCACCACTGGTGTGCCCGTGTTGAAATCATAGCGATCCTGCTGCGATGATCCATTTATTTGGACTGCCCCGGGTAAAGCGATGGAGCTGAACTTAACAAAGGGTGCGAGTGTTGAACTACTTCCGCCACCGCTACCGCTCACGCCCCCGGCTCCGCAGGCAGTGAGTAAGGCTGAGAGTGTGCAGATTACGGGGAAGTAGTAGTTCAAAATTTCACCTCAGAGTGAAGCTCAAAAATTTTTAAAAATGGCGCTTTGCTAGGGCGTTCAAAAAGTTTTCTCCTGTGCTTGCCCAGCGCGATGTACCCATTGCCCCTGCGATCAAATCGCCGTCAGCACGGTACTGGCTTTGAGCTTCATCGCCATCGTGCATCCGTTAAAGCTTGCACTTTGCACAATGCCCCTAGGTTGGGCGTTAAGACCAGTTTAGACCACTTGCGGATGTCATAGGGAATGCGTGTTGCCAACTCCCCAGGAGAGCTCGGATTGACTCCCTGGCCCGGCATCTAGACCCGATCAACTTTTTAGCCCTCTGATTTCGCCATCCAAAGCTGCTCCCACCCACATACGAACCTCGTCACATGAATCGTTACAGCTGAAGACTAACGCCCCTTTTAAAGATCGCTCAGGCCCCACTGCCCGATGACCCGGATGGCCCGCCTGGTCTTAACCGGTGCCAATCGCTCGCGCCCTGAATCCTTGCACACAGGCGGATCAACTCGGCATCGCCCCAGGCTGGCGCGATGAGTTGCACCCCGATCGGCAAGCCTTGCTCGTCCAGACCCGCCGGCAAGGACAGCGCGCATCCGCCCAGATGGTTGGCTACCCGCATGAAGGTCGACAGGATCGGGTCGCCCTCATCGACGCCATCGATCGCCGGCGCGCTGATCGGGCAGCCGGGCATTAGCCAGGCATCGAAGCCGTTCATCCATTCACTCCACAGCTTGGACGTGCGCTGGGCATGCGCGATGGCTTCTTCGTATTCAACTTCGCTGATCGATTGCGCGCGCAGCATCCGAAGTCGCACACCGGGATCGATCTGAAGACTTTCGTCCAGAATGCTTGCTCCATGTTGCGCCCAGACCTCGGCGCCGATCGCGCGGCTGTTTTGCTTGAGTAGTTCTTTAAAGTCGAAGGGCGGCTCACGCCACTCGATCGACACGCCGAGATCCTTCAGGCACTCAATCACGCGTTCGATGCCGCGCGCCACGGCCGGTGCGAGTTCGATCGGCCATGCGTCCTCGGGGGTCGCGATGATCTTTCGGCCGCGCAGATCACCGCCCGTCTCGAGCGCCTCAATGAGAGCTTGCGGGGGCAGGGCGGTGCGTGACAAGGGGTCGCGCGCGTCATATCCGGTTAGCGCCCAGGTGATCCACGCCGCATCGTGCACCGATCGCGCCAGGGGTCCGATCGAATCGAAACTGCGGGACAGCGGCAGGCACCCGTACAGGCTGATCAGTCCGACGGTGGGTTTGAAGCCGGTGAGCCCTTGCAGCGCAGCTGGAATTCGGATTGAGCCCCCAGTGTCAGAACCGAGACTGACCGGCAGCATACCGGAGGCGACCGCCACGCCCGAGCCGCTCGATGAACCGCCCGGCGAGCGATGAACGCGCGTATCCCAGGGGTTGCGTGGAGCGCCCATGCCCCAATTAGTGCCCCAGCCACCGTAGGCGAACTCGACCATCTGCGCCTTGCCGATGATGATCAGGCCGGATGCGCGAAGCCGATCGACCACGTGCGCGGTGATGCGGCTGCGCTCGCCGAGGCGCGTCAGCGACCCATTGGTCGCCACCTCCCCCTCGATCTCGATCAGGTCTTTGAGAACGATGGGGACGCCATCGAGCGGGCTCAGGCAGCGGGATTGCCGGCGCCGTGCACGTGCGGCTTCTGCTTGCCGGTGCGCGGCCTCCTGATCGACCGGAAGCAGTGCATGGATCACCGGGTTAAGTTCGCGAATGCTGGCGAGGCAACCCTCAATCAGATCATCAACGCGCAACGATCCGTCGTCGAGTCGCTCGCGTATCGTAGCGATGTCCATTGGATCGGTCATCGATCTGAATCTCCGTTCAATTGAACTTGATCACGTCGGGTACGCGCCGCAACTCGTTCAGGATGTCGTTCATCTTTCATTCCGCAAGATAACCGCCGTCGACGACGATGGTAGTGCCGACGACCCACCGCGATTCGTCGCTCGCCAGAAAAGCGATGGCGCCGGCGATGTCTTCCGGCTCGCCGAGCCGGCCGGCAGGAATGTGATCGATGGTCCATTGCCGCATCTTCGGATCGGCGAACCGCCGCTTGGTGAGTTCGGTGAGCACTGGCCCCGGTGCGACTGCGTTCACGCGGATACCATGCGGCGCGAGGTCGAGCGCCATGCCCATCGTGAGTGAGCGCAGGCCGCCTTTCGAGGCGAGGTAGGCGGACTTCTCGCGCACCGCCACCTGCGCGAGCTGGGAGGTGACAAAGACGATCGAGCCGCCCCTCCCCTGGGTCACCATCCGTTGTGCAACGGCCTGGCCGAGCATGAAGGCACCTGTCAGGTTAACGGCGATGACCCGGTCCCATTCGGCGCGGGTGTGCTCCAGGATGCTTGCGGTCGCGCTCGTGCCGGCGCTATAGATCAGCACGTCCAGCGCGCCGAATGCATCAAAGGGTGCCTGGGCGAGCGCCTGCGCGGCCGACGATTCGCTGACGTCGGCGACGAAGGTTGACGCACGACCGCCGGCACGCGTGATCGAGTCGACGGTAGCTGAAACGCCTGCGCTATTGACGTCGGCACACACTAGGTTGGCGCCCTCGCGCGCGAGCAACTCGGCGCCGGCCCGGCCGATGCCGCTGCCGGCTCCAACGACCAATGCTGTCTTTCCTTCAAGCCTTGCCATACTGCCTCCAGTCCTTAGATTAGATACCTCGAGCCGAGGCGGACGACGAGCCTGCACAAGCTGCTGTCGGGGACCAGGCCGAGCATGCCGAGCAGGAAGTTGGCAACGTACACCAAGAAGAATCTTTACTTCCGACCTGCAATGTAATCTGCCTGCCGCAAAGCCAATGCCTGGATCGTGTGGGTTGGATTGACGGCGGCAGCGGTGACGAAGAGCGAGCCGTCGGCCACGAAAAGACCGGAGACGTCGTGGGTTTCACCCCAGGCGTTTGTCACCGAAGTTTCGGGGTCTTCGCCCATTCTTGCTGTGCCCATCAGGTGAAATCCGGCGTCTCTCAATAGGGAGATGTTGTGCAGGTTGCGCGCGCCGGCTTCGGCCATGAGGTCTCGGGCGCGGGCGATGCCGAAATCCAGGGCGGCGCGGGTGTTGGTGCTGACCTGGTAATGCATGGCGGCGCCGGGGAGGCCGTGGCTGTCGGTGGCGTCTGACAGGGTAACGCGGTTTTCAGGGTTGGGAATGTCGTCTGAGCAGATGGAGACACCGAGGGTATGGCCGAATGTTTGGGCGAAGGCGGAATGGTGGTCGCGGCCCCAGGGCAGGCGGGGGCCGCCGGCGCCGAGGGCTGTGATGGCCGGGCCGGTGGAGCGCATGATCTGGAACTTCACGCCGCGCAAGAAACCGCGGGCGGGGTCTGATTCGTAGAACTGGTGGCTGGCGATGGCGCCAGCGGCGTTGCCCCGGTGGCCGTCTATCTTTTCAACGAAGGTCCCGGTGACGCGGGCGAGGGGGTGGAGCATCAGGCGGCGGCCGACGAGGCCGGAGCGGTTGGCAAGTTTGTTCATCAGCAACAGGCGGGGGGTGCCGACGCCGTTGGCGGCAAGGATCACGGTTTTGGCGTGGAGGTGGCGGTGGGTGCCGGTGGCGTCGATCCAGGTGGCGCCGGTAGCTTGGCCTTGGGCGTTGGTGGTGATTTCAGCCACCCGGGCGTGAGTGATCAGGCGGGCGCCGGCGGCGAGGGCTGCGGGCCAGTAGGTGACGTCGGCCGAGGCTTTGGCGCGGTGCGGGCAGGCGATCTCGCAGGGGCCGCAGCCAACGCAGGTGCCACGGCCGGCGCCGTGGGGGCGCGTGTTCAGCGCGAGTTCGGCGGGCCACCAGGCCCAGCCGAGGCGCTCAAAGGCACCGATGAGGTGGCGCTCTCCGGGCAGCAGGGGGGCGGGGGGAAGGAAGTGCTGTGTCTCGGCGGGATAGGCGGGGTTGCCGGTTTGGCCGGCGACGCCGTTCATGCGTTCGTTCAGGGCGTAGTAGGGGGCGAGGTCGCCGTAGGAGATCGGCCAGTCATCACCGATGCCGTCCTGGCTGTGCATGCGGAAGTCGGATGGGTGCATGCGGGGCATCAGGGCGGACCACATGACGGTCGAGCCGCCGACGGCGTTGACCATCAGCGGGCTGAAGGGGCTGTTTTCGTGGGCGACGGGGTAATCGGCGGGGCCTGCGCGACGGTTGGGGTTGGGGCTCCAGTCGTTCAGGCGGCGGCGTTCCCAGTCCGGCTGGTCGCCGGGGCTGGTTTCGGGGTGCTGCCAGCCGCCTTGTTCGAGGCAGGTGACGCTGACGCCTTGACTGGCGAGGCGCCAGGCGGCGGCGGCACCGGCGGCACCGGCGCCGATGATGAGCACGCCAGTCACAGGGAGCGTCCTGTTTCGTGGCCTTCGAAGATGGCTTCGAGGGCGGAACGGGCGGCGGCGGCGTCTCCGGCAAGGTGGATTTCGATGTGGCCTTGGAGGGCGGCGGCCAGCGCATCGTCCGGGGTGGCGTGGGTAGGCGCGATAAGGGCGGTGACGCCTTCGATGGTGACGGGTTCGCCGGTGGAGAGTTCGCGCAATTGCAGGGTGCCGTCGGTGAGGGATTCGGCGGTGTGCAGCGGGAGGATGCGGACGGATTTGTCGCGCAGGCGGGCGCGCCAGGCGAAGCTGGAATAGATGTTGACCAGCCAGGCGGGGGTACCGGTGGGGGCGAGGATGGTGACTTTGCGGCCGGTCGCAGCCAGCCACTCGATGAAGCCGGCGATGGCGAAGCTGCCGAGGCGGTCCTCGAAGGTGACGTGGTCGCCGAGGGCTTCGGGGTTGGCGAGGGCGGCTTCCATCGTCAGGGCGCCCGGCATGGAGGTGGGAGTGGCGCCGGTGGCGATAACGACGGCGTCGAAGTTTCCGGCGAGTATGGCGTCAGCCGTGGCGCGGCGGTTTGTTTGCACGTGGACCCCGCTGAGTGCGGCGATCTGGGCGTCGAGCAAAGCCTGGAAGTCGGCGCGGATGCCGAGGGCAACGGGCTGGCGCAAGGCGCCGCCGAGATGGGGGGAAGCTTCCCATAGGGTGACGTGATGTCCGCGTTTGGCGGCAATACCGGCGGTTTCCATGCCGGCGGGGCCGCCGCCCACGACGAGGATGCGCTTGGCGGTGGCGGCGTGCGTGTCGGGCCATTCACCCTCACGACCCATTGCGGGGTTGGCGAGGCAGGTAATAGGGAGCGAGAGGGCGAGGAAGCCGGCGCAGCCCTGGTTGCAGCCGATGCAGGGCCTGGTTTCCGCCTCGCGACCCTCGGCGGCTTTGCGGACGATGGCGGGGTCGGCCATGTGGGCGCGAGCGAGGCCGACCATGGCGATGTCGCCGGGGGCGAGCATTTCTTCGGCCTCGGCAATCGTACGAAATCGGCAGACGGCGAAGACGGGGATATGCGGCACGGCGGCAGCGATGCCGCGCGGGAGGTGGTGGAAGCTGTTCTGCGCGAAGGCCATGTCGGCCATCTGCGTGCTCATCGTTGCCGAGCCGTGATAAGCAGAGTGGGAGACGTTGATAAAGTCCAGCTGCACATCCGCGGCCAGGGCGGCTGTGATGCGCTGCATGTCGGCAAGCGTGAGGCCGGCTTCGAGGAATTCGTCGGCTGAAATGCGGATGCCCATGGCCGCGCGGGTGCCGATGGTGGCCCGGACGGCGCGCAACGTTTCCAGCGGCATGCGCATGCGCCCGGCCTCGTCGCCGCCCCAGCGGTCGGTGCGGTGGTTGACGGCGGGGGAGAGGAATTGCTGGAGGAGGTGGCCGTGGCCAAGGGTGACTTCCACACCGTCCAGCCCGGCTTCGATCAGGTTACCGGCGACGTCGGCGTGGGCGGCGATGACCTGTTCGATCTCGCCTTCCGTCATCGGGTGCGGCGGCGGAGCGGTGGCGGACCAGGGGATGGCGGAGGACGACCAGGCGGGCATGCGGGCGAAATTGCCGTCGATATGACGGCCGAGATGAATCACCTGGCCGAAAAGTTTGGCGCCTTCATCCTGCACGGCGCGGGCGATGAGGGTGAAGGCCGGGATGGCGGCGCGCTCATAGCCGTTGACGCCCTGGCTGCGGCCGAGGCTGGAGCGGTGGACGCGAATCGCTTCAAAGATGATCAATCCCACCCCACCGGCGGCCCGCGCCCGGTGGTAGTCCAGATGGCGCCGGCTCGGCAGGTTGTCTTCGCCGTAATTTGTGGTGTGGGCGGGCACGAAGATGCGGTTGCGCACAAGGGCCGGGCCGAGCGCGATCGGGCGAAAGGCGTGGGGGTAACGGGCAGCAGATTCGAACATGCGGGTTTGACCTGCGTTGAATGTTGATTCACTGTTAGTGAGTTTTTAATTTAACTTAGAACTAGTGCACCGTCAATCTTTGTTGAACCGCCTGCGGCGATTGGATTGGTGGAAATAGACTATGGTGCAAGGCGTAACTGTTCTTGCCCCGGGTGCAGTGGCAGTTCTTTCAGATACGAACAAAAAACCAGTCAAATGGAAGGTTATCATTTCAAAAATAACGTGTTGGTGCTGAGATCGCGTTGCCGCTCAGCGCCGTGTTGTTTTAGCCCGATTGGGCAACGATTGGATCAAAGGAGTCCCGCAATGAGCGATGGCATGACACTTCCGCTTACCCGTCCCCTCGTCGATGGCCCTTCGGCATGGAAAGGTATCGACCTGCGTCAACACCCCGAGAAGTGGATCTATCGTCTGTCGAAAGATGAAATTGCAGAGATCGAGGCCGCAACGGACGCTGCGATGGCAACGGGCAAGGCCATGGCCGACATTACAAAGGAGGATTTTGTTCTTCCAAACTTTGCAAAGCGGCTGACCGCCATTCTTGATGGCCTGTTTGATGGCCACGGGTTCATCGTGATTCGCGGATTTCCGACCGGCGGCCACCCGATCTTGCGCAATGCCATCACCTTTTGGGGCATCTGTCGGAACATGGGCAATCTGGTTTCGCAGAATACACGTGGCCATCTTTTGGGACACGTTCGCGATGTCGGATTGCTCACTACCAGCACCGTCAATGCACGCGCGTCGCAAAGCACTGAGCGACAGCTGTTCCACACAGATGGTTGCGATGTCGTTGGCCTGATGTGCCTTGCCACCGCAAAATCAGGTGGCCTCTCTTCCCTGGTCAGCTCAATGACCGTCTACAACGAAATGGCAAAGCGGCGCCCGGATCTGGCAGCGCGCCTGTTTCAGCCGGTTTCTTTCGATCGCCGCGGTGAAGTTCGCGAGGGCGAAGCCGAGTGGTACAGCATGCCGGTGTTCAACGACCATGACGGTCTGCTGTCGGTGTCGTTTACCAATCGGAACGTCGGCTCCGTCGCACGGCATCCAGATGCGCCGCGCAACCCGGAAGAGGCGATCGAACTGTTCGTCAGCATCGCGGAGCAGCCCGACCTGCGTCTGGACATGGCGCTGGAAGTAGGTGACATGCAGCTCGTGCATAACCACACCATCTTGCACGATCGCACCGCTTACGAAGATTGGCCAGAACCGGAACGCAAGCGCCACCTGTTGCGGCTCTGGATCTCGCCCGAGGGAGCACGGTCGTTGCCGGCGGCTTTCGCCGAGCGCTTTGGCAGCATTGAGATCGGCAACCGTGGCGGCATCCGGGCCAGCAACACCGTGCTCAAGACCCCACTTGAAGCTGATTGACGGGACGCTCTGAATGGCCGCGTTTACCCCAGCTACCCATTACTTTATTCATGGCCTTGCCAGTGTTGTAGTTCATAGACTCTAGGGTATTCGATAGTACTTTTATTCTGAATTTAGAAAATAATTTGAATCAATAGCGACCACTTGAGTTCTCTAACATTTGAGGGGATAGATCCATGAAATTTCGCCGCCGTAGCCTGCTTGCCACCGCTAGTTTCCTGCCGCTGACCTCGGGCCTGGCCCAGTCCCAGGCGGCGAAAACTCTGCTTCTCGCCGCCGCCAGCACGCCCGAGGGCTTCGATGGCGACGCTCTGCGGCCAGGCACGCAGGAGGTGGTCGTTCAGGTTTATGAGGGGCTGACACGCTATGCCCGGATGACGCGTGATGGCCGGACTTATCTCGATTCCGGCAAGATCGAGGGTAATTTGGCCGAATCCTGGTCGATGTCGGCGGATGGCAAGACCTGGACCTTCAAGCTGCGCCAGGGTGTGAAGAGCCCGTTCGGCAACGAGCTGACCTCGGCCGACGTGGAGTGGGGTTGGAACAAGAGCTTCTTCCAAAAGCGCACGGGCAATTTCATCGCCAGTGTGGCCAATGTGACCGGGGTGAAGGCGGTTTCGAAATACGAGGTGGCGTTCACGCTCTCCGCCCCGTCCTCGATCTTGCTGTCGTGCCTGACGCTTTATACGCCGAGCATCTACGACAGCACCGAGATGAAGAAGCACGCCACCCCCGATGATCCCTGGGCGCTGAAATGGATGGAGGGCAACACCGCCGGCTTCGGTGCCTACCATCTGGAAAGCCTGCGGCCGAGCGAACAGGCTGTGTTCGTCGCCAACCCCAACTATTTTCGCGGCCCGCCGGCAATCCAGCGGGTAGTGTATCGCGCGGTGCCCTCGGGTGCCTCGCGTGTGTCGTTGCTTCGTGCGGGCCAGGTACAGTGGATAGATCGGCCGACCGTGCAGCAGGTGATCGAGATGCAGAAGGACCGTCGGGTGAAGGTGGAGGAGCATGAGGGCCGGACGATGTCCTCTGTGCGGATGAACACCGCGATGAAGCCGTTCGACGATGTCCGCGTACGCCGCGCCTTCAACTACGCCATTGATAAATCAAAGCTGAAGCAGTCGGTTCTGTTCGGCACTGGCGATACCGCCCTATCGATCGTGCCGCCGATTGTCAATGGCTACGATCCGTCAGGCTTCCCCTACAGCTACGATCCGGCGAAGGCGAAGGCTCTGCTGGCCGAAGCCGGCTATGCCAACGGGCTGAGCCTGGAACTCAACTTCTCAGACATCTTCTGGTGGGAGGAGCAGATGGCGATACAGATCGCCGACCAGCTCAAGGCCGTAGGTGTGACCGCCAAGCCGCAGCGCATCACCGGATCGGACATGCGCGCGCGCACTGCGCCGGGTAAGCAGGAACTGCTGTTTTTCACCTTCGAGGACGGGCCGATCGTGCTCGACCCGGTCTACACGATGGCGCTGCTGGCGCATTCCAAGGGCGTTTCCAATCGCGCCCGTTACGCCAATCCGGCGATGGATGCGCTGATCGACCGTGCGCGCGTCAGCACCGACATGACCGCCCGTGTCAATGTGGTGAAGCAGGCGCAGAAGATGTGGGCCGAGGACGCGCCTTGGATCATGACGGTCTATCCAAAGACCTTCGAGGCCATGGCCACCGGCGTCTCCGGCTGGGTGCCGCACCCCGACGATCACGAGCGCTGGTCGGATCTGAAACTCGGTTGAAGTGAATTTGGCGAAATTCCTCGGGCGCCGGCTGCTGCTGCTGGTGCCGCTGCTGCTGATCGTCGCCTTCGCTACGTTCTCCCTGGTGCGCTTCGGCGGACAGGATCCTTCGGCGATGCTTGCCGGTCCGACTGCCACCGAGGCAGAGATCGCCCGGGTGCGGTCGGCCTACTCGATGGACCAGCCGCTGGCAGTCCAGTTCGCCACCTGGCTGGGCCGGGCGGTGCAGGGCGATCTCGGTAAATCCTGGCTGTCCAACCGGCCTGTGCTGACCGAACTGATCGACCGGGCGCCGTCGACGCTGGAACTCCTGCTGACCGGGGTGGCGCTAGGCGCGCTGGTGGGGGTGCCGGCCGGGATTTATTCGGCCTTCCGGCGCGGCAAGGCAGCTGATTACGTGGCGCGCACGGTGGCATTGTTCGGGTTTTCGATCCCGACCTATTTCCTCGCTTTGGCGATGTTGATGATCTTCTTCTACGCGCTAGATTGGGCGCCGCCGGGAATGGGGCGGCTGAACCTGATGCTTGATCCGCCCCCGCGGATCACCGGCAGCTACTTTCTTGACGCACTGCTGGCCGGCAAAGGCGAGGTTGCGCGCTCGGCTTTCAGCCAACTCGTGCTGCCGGTGCTGTGCGTGGCTATCGCCGCCGCCGCCCCGGTGGTTAGCCAGGTGAGAGCCATCATGCTGGACGTGCTGGCCGCCGACCATATCAGCTACGCCCGCGCCCAGGGCCTGCGGCAGGCGCTGATAGCGCGCATCGCCTTGCGCGGGGCGGCAACGCCGGTGGTCACCTTCATCGGCGCGGAACTGGCGAGCCTGGTCGGCACCACCTCGCTGATCGAGTACGTTTTCGCCTGGGGCGGTGTGGGGCAGTTGGGGCTGGAGGCGATCATCAAGGGCGATTTCGCCGTGGTGCAGGGGTATGTGCTGATGCTCGCCCTGTTCTCGGTAGCGGTGTTCCTGGTTGTCGACCTGCTGGTGCTCGCGTTGGAACCGCGGGCGATGCTTCGATGAGCGCCGCCACGACCGGACTGCGCCCGCTCGCGCGGGCCAAGGGGGCGGGGCGGCGCAGCCCGATGGCCGCCGCCGGCCTGCTGCTGCTCGGCGCTTTCGCTATGCTTGCAATCCTGCATCCGTGGCTGATGCCCTATGACCCTGTAGCCGCCGATACCAGCGCGATTCTGCAGGCGCCCTCGGCTGCGCATTGGTTCGGCACTGACGCCAATGGGATGGACGTGTTCAGCCGTGTGATCTACGGATCCATCTATGCCTTCGGAATCGCTATTCCCGCCGTGGCCGTGGCGATGCTGATCGGTGTGCCGGTGGGGCTGCTGACCGGCTATCTCGGCGGCTGGGCCGATGAAGTGCTGATGCGCGGCTTTGATGCGATGCGGGTATTTCCCTCGATCATTCTGGCCTTGGCGGTAGTGGCGGCCGCCGGGCCGTCTCTGTTCAATGTGGTCATCGTACTCGGTGTTCTGGACGCACCAGTGTTCGCGCGGTTGGTACGTGCCGAGGTGCTGGCGTTGCGGGCCGGCGGGTTTATGGAGAGCGCGATTGCCGCTGGCAATCCGCTGGGGCGGCTGCTATTCGTGCATCTGATGCCCAACACCTTGCAGGGCACTTTGGCACAGGCGGCGGTACGAGCGGCTTGGGCGGTGCGGATCGCCACGACCTTGGCGTTTCTCGGTCTGGGCATTCAGCCGCCGACGCCGGAATGGGGCACGATGATCCGCCAGGGCGCGGAATACATGGTCACCGGCCAGTGGTGGATCGGCGTATTTCCGGGTATCGCGCTGATCCTGCTCAGCCTGGGGTTGAATCTTGCAGGGGACGGGATTGCCGACCTGATGGACCGCAGGCGCCGCTGATGCTGCTGGATGTGCTTGACCTGTCGGTGCAGTTCGTCGCGCGAGACGAATTCGATGTGGAGCGAACGGCCCGTGCGCTGAACGCTGTGTCGTTCAGCCTCGACCGCGGCCGCATCCTCGGGCTTGTGGGGGAGAGCGGGGCAGGGAAGTCGCTGACGGTGACGGCAATTTTGGGCTTGCTGCGCGCGCCGGCACGGCTGGTTGGTGGGCAGGCGGTGTTTGAGGGTGAAGACCTGCTGGCCATGCCACCTTCCGCCCTGGCGAAGTTGCGCGGTGGGCGTATCGGGTTGGTGGTCCAGTCCCCGCGCACGGCTTTGGATCCCTTGGCGCGTGTGGGCGAGCAACTGGTTCGGGTGCAGCGGGCGCATAGCGCCATCTCCCACCGCGAGGCCCTGACTCGGGCAGAGGCGATGCTTGCGGCGGTGGGGATTCCGGCGCCTGCGAGCCGGATGGCGGCCTGGCCGCATGAGCTTTCCGGCGGGATGGCGCAGCGGGTGGTGATTGCGCTGGCGCTGATCAACGAGCCACACCTGCTGATCGCCGACGAGCCGACGACAGGGCTGGACGTGACGGTGCAGGCGCAGATTCTTGACCTGCTGACCGAACAGGTTCGCCGCCGTAACATCGCCGCCATCGTCATCACCCATGATCTCGGCGTGGTCGCACAGTATTGCGACGACGTGGCGGTGATGTTTGCCGGCACGGTGATGGAGCGCGGCCCGGTCGCCGAAGTATTCGCAGCCCCCGAGCACCCCTATACGCGCGCCCTGCTAGAGAGCGTGCCGGAACGCCTTCGCCTGGGCACCGGGCGCGTCTTCGGCGGCGCGCCGCCCGATCTTTACGCGCTGCCGCCTGGCTGCCTCTACGCCGATCGCTGCCCGCTGGCCGAGCCGCGCTGCGCCACCCCGCCGCCCCTGGCCGTGGCCGGGTCGCGCGCCACACTGTGCCATCTCGCATGACCGCCGCCAGCCTGCGCGGTCTGGAGATGCGGTTCGGCCCGGTGCAGGCCGTCGCCGGCGTCGATCTCGATCTGCGGCCCGGCGAGGTGCTGGGGCTGGTCGGCGAATCCGGCTCCGGCAAGTCCACCCTCGGCCGCTGCCTGACGCGGCTGCTGAAGCCCACGGCGGGAAAGGTGATGCTGGGGGCTGACGACATCACGGCCTGGCCGGAATCCCGCCTGAGGCCGCGGCGGGCCGAAATGACGATGGTCTTCCAGGACCCCTGGTCCGCGCTGAACCCACGCATGCGCATCCGCCGGCTGATCGAGGAGCCGTTGCTGCTGCACACAAAGCTTTCCGCCGATGAGCGCCGGGCGCAGGCAGAGGCCTTGGCCGGGCGGGTGCGGCTGGCGCCGCAGATGCTGGACCGCGTGCCGTCGGAGTTGTCCGGCGGTCAGTTGCAGCGGGTTTGCATCGCCCGTGCAATCGCAACCAACCCTTCGGTGATCGTGCTGGATGAGCCGACCAGCTCGCTCGACCTGTCCGTGCGCGCAGGCATTCTCGATCTTCTCGGCCAACTGCGTGCCGATACCGGGGCGGCGATGCTTTTCATCACCCATGATCTGGCGACCCTGCGGTTGATCGCCGATCGGGTGGCGGTGCTGTATCTCGGCCGGGTGGTGGAGCAGGGGACGGCTGCGGCGGTGCTGGATACGCCTGAGCATCCCTACACCCAGTCGCTGATGTCCGCCCATCTCTCCGCCAATCCCGCCGAGCGATCTGCGCGAATCCGCCTTTCCGGCGAGATCCCAAGCCCGATCGACCGTCCACCCGGCTGCCCCTTTGCCACCCGCTGCCCCTTGGCAGAGGCGCGCTGTACCGTCTCGGCGCCCGCGTTGCTGCCAACGGAGAAGGATCATCTGGTCGCCTGCGTGCGGGTGCCCGAGGGTACGGCAAGGCTGACGTGAGGCAGAAAGAAAGACCTTCTTTTTTTTCACAAAAAGAAGACCTTTTCTTCCACTTATTTTGATTGGACAAACGATGGCCCTCGCAAAAGGAGCCGACCTGAACATGGCGCCGACCGGCTGCGATGTCGCCATCATCGGCGCCGGGGCTTCGGGCCTGGCTGCTGCCTGGCTGCTGGCGTCACGCGGGTTGTCGGTGGTGGTGCTGGAACAGGGGCAGCGGGTCGATCAGCGCGCCGCCTCCAGCCTGACGCCGCAGTGGGAGCGCGACCTGCAGACGCGCTTCAACGCCGATCCGAATGTCCGCCGGCTGCCGTCGGACTATCCGGTGACGGTTGAGAACACGCCGATCCGCCCGGCCACTTATTCGGGCGTCGGCGGGGCTACCTTGCGCTGGGGCGCCCATTTCCCGCGTTTGCGCCCGGCGGATTTCCGGGTGCGCAGCCTGGATGGCGTGGCCGAGGACTGGCCGATTGGCTATCGCGATCTGGAGCCCTGGTTCGATCTGAACGACGCAATGATGGGCGTCTCCGGCATGGCCGGCGATCCCGCCAACCCACCGCGCCCGGCTCGCGCGATGCCGCCGCTGCCGCTGGGCGAGGGGCCGGGGCGGCTGGCGGCGGCTTTCGATCGGCTGGGCTGGCACTGGTGGCCGTCGGACTCGGCTGTGTGCAGCACGGAGTATCGCGGGCGCGGCGCCTGCAACCTGTGCGGTCCCTGCAGCGTGGGCTGTGTGCGCCACGCGCGGGCCTCGGCCGATATCGCCTATGCCGGGCCAGCGGAGGCGGCGGGGGCGCGCATCCTCACCGGCGCGCGGGCGCTGCGAATCACCGCCGGGGCGAAGGGCGTTGACTATTCTCGAGGTGGCGCGCGGCATCACCTCGCCGCCGGCACGGTGATCGTCGCCGCCAACGGCATGGGCTCGGCACGGCTGTTGCTGATCAGCGGGCTGGCCAATAACTCCGGCCTGGTCGGGCGGCATCTGATGCACCATCCCACGGCGCTGGTGACCGGCCAGTTCGCCGCACGGATGGACGGGCACAAGGGCCCCTTCGCCTGCGCCCTCTACTGCCAGGAATTCATCGAGACCGATCCCGCCCGCGGCTTCTTGCGTGGTTACCAGATGCAGATCGCGCGCGGCGGCGGGCCGGTGCAGACGGCACTCGGCGGCTACATGGCCCGCATTCCCTGGGGCAAGGGCCATCATGCGGAATTAGTCCGCCAGTTCTTGCATGTCACCAGCCTGACGGTGACCAGCGAAGATCTGCCCAATCCGGACAATCGCGTCACCCTCGACCCCAGCCGCACCGATTCTGACGGGCTGCCGGCGGCCGCCCTGACCTACCGCGTCGGCGACAACACCCGCCGCATGCTCGACCACGGCATCGCCCGCGCCAGCGAGGCGTTACGCGAGGCGGGCGCCGAGTCTTTGAGCGTCAATCCTCTGGCGGCTGCCGCCGGGTTCCATTTTCTCGGCACCACACGGATGGGCACCAACCCGGCGACCTCGGTGGTCGATGCTGATTGCCGCAGCCACGACCTGCCGGATCTGATGGTCATCGACGGCGGCGTGTTCGTCACTGCCGGCGGAGTCAACCCCACCTCCACCATCCAGGCAATCGCGTTGCGGGCGGCTGATGCGTTGGCGACGCGGCTAGGAGCAAGTGCATGACATTCCTCGAAACCCTGCTGGCCACCTTGCTGCCCGGCGATGAAAATTGGCCATCCGGCGCGCTGGTGGCAGCTGATGTGGCGGCCGATGCGCCCGATGCCGTAGTGACCCTCGCCGCCGCCTTGCCGAGTTTCACGGTGGGGAATGAGGCGGCGTTGCGCGCAGCCGAGGCGGCGCATCCGGCGGCATTCGAGCGCCTCGTCTCCGCCGCCTACCTCGCTTATTACACCGCGCCCCCGGTGCGCCAGGTGCTGGCTCGACTGACCGGCTATGAGGACCGCCCGCCGCAACCTCTCGGCTATGCTTTACCGCCCTTCGATCCTTCACTCCTCGACCGCCAGCGCGCCCGTGCCCCGTTCTGGCGCGATCCCGACAAAGACACCCCATGAGCACCCGCATCCTTCGCGCTGAAACAGCCACCCCCGCCGCACTCGCCCCCTTCGGCTTCTGGCTCGGACGGGATGCAGTTGCGCCGGTGATCCGTAGCCCTTTTTATGGCGACGCCTTGGCGATGAAGAAACCCGCCGATTTCGTGGGTGATGACACGCTGGAAATCACGGTGGCCACCCTCAATCGCCGCCCCCTGCGCGTGACCTGGCTGGAGCGGCACTTCCTGCACACGCAGACCTTCATTCCTCTCGGCGGCAAACCTTTCCTGGCGGTGCTCGCCCCGCCCAGCGACGGCGATATGCCCGACCTCGATGCCGCCCGTGCCTTCCTTTTCGAGGGCAGCGCCGGCATCGCTTTGCGCCTGGGCACCTGGCACGAATTCCCGATGGCAGTGGTGGATCAGAC
>CAMBWM010000005.1 GCA_945871335.1 Polaromonas sp. YR568
TCATGAGGTTTCGAATCGTTAGTTAAACAAAACACGGATTGTCGCTGGTGTTGGGGGACAGGGGATGGTCAGGGGATGGATCCCCGCCTTCGCGAGGATGACGGAAATTGGCCGTCATCCCTTTCCCATCCGTCATCCCTGCGAAGGCAGGGATCCATCCCCGCATTCCGCATTCCAAGCCCTCAAGCTGACCATATACGCGGGTTGGGTGCATCCAGCTGCCACAGCGCTTTGCGCCAGGCCCGCCACACCAGCTTGAGCAGGTCCATCGCCGGCTCGACCACCGGCGTCAGCACCCGCAGCACCACCACCTGCGCGTCGGGGCTGGTGGCGCCTGCGCTGGCCTCTAGCGCGTGGCCTTGCAGTAAACCTCGCGCTACGTCCAGCGCGGCTTGCCGGCGCGCTTTGTCGAGCTTGCTGCCCGCCACAAAAAACAGCGTCGCCATGCAGCGCTGGCCGGCCAGGCCCAGCGGGTTGTTCAGCAGCAAGTCGTCGTGCGCGTTCAGCCTGGCCCGTTCCAGCCACACACCGGGCAACTCAATGTGCTGGCAAAAACTGCCTTCGGCAAAGGGCAGGCCGGCGTTGGGCAGGCCCAGCGCGGTGACGTCCCAGCCCATCATCTCTGCGCCGGGCGCCAGGTTCATGGTCAAGCGGTTTTCTGCCAGGCAGCCGCTGTAGCAAAGGGCTTCCAGCGGCAGCCACTCCAGCCGCGCTCCGGCCGCCAGCGTCACATGAGCGCGCTGCAAAGCCACTTCACCCAGTGAGCGGTAAAAGCGCGTCGCCCCGGGCGTGGTCACCAGAGCGTGCGCGCCTGTGGCCACGGTAGCTTGAATGTCCAGCGTGTCACCGCCCACCAGCCCGCCCGGCGGGTGCACCAGCACGTTGTGGCACACGGCATCGCCCTCGGGGTAAAGGCTTTGCAAGATACGCAGCGGCCCCTTGTGGCGGTGATGCGCCACCGTGCGCGCAGCGCTCAGGGTGTAGTCGAGTTCAAGTGAAGCATGCCATGTCATGGCTGAGCAGTTTACGTGTTGCCGCTGCCGCCTTTGCCCCGCGTCAAGCCCAGAGCCAGCCCATGGCAATCGGGCATTAAATCGTTAATAAGTACTAAAAATTAAATTTATTGAACTATTACTTAGTATTATTAAGCCTATTTTGTTAATTCTTTCGGTATATGACTGTCGCCCTCAACAAAACCGAGATTCTTCACCGCGCCCACGGCTTTGTCAAAGACTACGCCGACGCCCACTACGAAATGGGCGAAGCCCAAAACTTCATTCGTGGTCTGTGTGACGTGTTCGGCTTTTCCAACAAGCGGCTGGTCAGCTTTGAGCAGCGCGTGCAAAAGCTGGGCGGCGGGCGAGGGCGCATCGACGGCTTTTACCCCGGCAAGCTGCTCATTGAAATGAAGTCACGCGGGGAAAATCTGGTCTGGGTGTGCATTTCCCCAAACTTGACGCAGATCTTTACATTCCGGCGCTGTTGCTGGGGTTTTTAGGCTCGCGGCGGTTTTTTGGGTCATGAGTGACCGGCCTGCTACGTTTCTTTGTTACAACTAAGGTTGTCTATTGACAACCTTAGTTTGGCCTAATAAGCTCTGGGGAATTGAATGTCACGATGTAAGCATTCGAAGAAGGAAGTCGAGGACGCCTTGCGCTACGCAGAGCTCAACGGCTGGCGGGTAGAGCCTGGTGGGGCCCACGCATGGGGGCGAATTTATTGCCCTTACAACGATGCTGAGTGCCGCTGCGGCGAGTTTTGTATCACCAGCGTTTGGAGCACGCCCAAGAACGCCGGCAACCATGCCAATGCCTTGCGACGAGTGGTTGATAACTGCACAACGAATCGAAGCAAGCCAGACGCAGCGGTAAATGATGATGAAGGGAATTGACCATGGAATACACATTCACATTGAAATACCGTCTGTTGCCGGCAGACCAGAACGTGGACGATTTGATCGAGCGATTAGGCGCCGAAGGTTGTGACGATGCGCTGGTGGGCGTAGGGCAACCTGGTCGTATGGCGCTGGAGTTCACCCGCGAGGCAGATTCGGCACGTGATGCGCTTCAAAGTGCGCTGGCTGATGTGAAGCGGGCGATGCCAGCGGCACAACTGTTTGAGGCAGCGCCCGACTTTGTAGGTTTGTCAGATGTAGCGCAGGTGGTAGGTGTGAGCCGGCAGAACCTGCGCAAGTTGATGCACTCGCATGCGGCAAGCTTTCCAGCGCCGGTGCATGACGGGACTACCGCCGTCTGGCATTTGGCAGACATGCTCGATTGGCTGCATGCCACGCTAGCGTATCCGCTGGAGCCAGTGACGCTGGACATTGCCCGCACAACCAAGCAAGTGAATCTGGTCAAGCAAGCTGAGCAGATCAGCCCCGCATCAGAAAAACAGCTGCGCTTACTGGTTGCTTGAGCGGGCGGAAACGTTTCCATCCCCTCCCTCCCGTAGAGGGGAAGGAGTTAGCAGTCAGCCCCGGGGCTCAATGCCCCTGAGAACCCCGGTGCGCCCAGGCCGTCGTGTGCTTTTCGACCGCGCTGAACAACTCATACATCAGCATGGCCATGGCGCCGATGACGACCAGGCCGGCGAAGGCCAGGGCCAGGCGTTGCTGGGAGCCTGCGCTTTGCATGAGGTAGCCGATGCCTGAGTCGCCGGCGGTCATTTCAGCCAGCACGGTGCCTACAAAGGCCAGCGTGATGGAGATCTTGAGCGAGCCGTAAAAGAAAGGCATGGAGCGGGGCAAGCCGACTTTGAGCAGCACGTCGATGCGTTTGGCACCCAGCACGCGCAGCACGTCTTCGAGTTCGGGCTCTAGCGTGGCCAGGCCGGTGGCCATGTTGACGGTGATGGGGAAAAACGAGATGAGGAAGGCCGTCAAGATGCCGGGGCCGACACCGATACCGAACCAGACGATCAGGATGGGCACGATGGCGGCTTTGGGGACGGCGTTAAAGGCCACCAGCAGCGGGTAGACCGCAGCGTAGGCCAGACGCGAGGAGCCGACCAAAAAGCCCAGCAACACACCGACCACGATGGAGATGCCAAAGCCGACCATGGTGACCCAGAAGGTTTTCCAGGCGGCCTCTGCAATGGGGCCCGAGAACTCACCCATGGCTTGCGCAATTTGCGTGGGTGACGGGAAGATGAACTCAGGGATGGCGAACAGTACGCACACGCCTTGCCACAGCGCCACCATCACCAAGAGCAAGACCAGTGGCGACCAGCGCTCGATTTGTTTGGAACTCATGCGGCACCTGCCTTATCTGCGGTAGCTTGTGCGGCGGCGGCTTGGGCCACGCCGGTGTTGCGAATGGCGCCAATGTGGCCGCGCAGTTCGTGAACGATATCTGAAAACTCTTTGGAGTAGGTCACCTCAAGGTCGCGCGGGCGCGGCAGGTCAATCTCGCGTTTGACCACAAAGCGGCCGGGGCTCTTGCTCATCACATACACGGTGTCAGCCAAAAAAACTGACTCGCGTAAATCGTGTGTGACCAAGATGACGTTGAAGCGCTGCTCTGTCCAGAGGTCGCGCAAAATGCACCACAGCTCTTCGCGGGTGAATGCATCGAGCGCGCCAAAGGGCTCGTCGAGCAGCAGCATTTTGGGTTCGTGAATGAGCGCGCGGCAAATGCTCACGCGCTGCTGCATGCCGCCCGAGAGCTGCCAGGGAAATTTGTCTTCGTAGCCGGCCAGGCCGACTTTTTGCAGCAGCTTGCGGGCGCGATCTTCGTATTCGGCCCGCTTGGCTTTGAAATTGCTGCGGTAGGGCTCGACGATCTCCAGCGGCAGCAGCACGTTGTCTACCGTGGTGCGCCAAGGCAGCAGTGAAGGCGCCTGAAAGGCCATGCCGGAGATTTTCAAAGGGCCGGTGACAGCTGCGCCGTCAATCATGATGCGACCTTTGGACGGCATCTTCAGCCCGGTGGTGAGCTTCATGAAGGTCGATTTGCCGCAGCCCGAAGGCCCGACGATGGCGATGAACTCGCCCTGCCGCACTTGCAGGTCAATGGCTTCAACCGCGAAGTTTTGCTGCGCCAGCAACTCGTCGTTGTAGGCAAGCCAGACGTCTTGAAAGTCAACGAAGCTGGCGGGTGTGTGAGGTGAAGTCAAGTTGGGTTTCCGCAAAAAAGGGCCGGCATTCTTTTTTTAGAATGCCGGCCCTGGGGTACAAGCCAAATAAGGCTGGCCGGGATCAGCGCTTGGCTGGCAGCACGTTCAGCTCTGCCGCGGAGGGCAAGAAGCTGCCGTTCCAGACGGCGTCGGGGTTGACGCGGGTCTTGGTGCCAAAGGCGTCAGAGACCTGCGAAGCCATCAGCGACAAGCGAGGACCTTTGAGCTGGCCAAAGCCTTCGGCGCGGGCGTCAGGGCTGTTGATGACGGTGTCGATGGCGAGCTGCAGGCGGCGTATCTCGAGGGGCACGTTCAAGATGCCGTCTCTGGCCTTGACGTCGTTGATGGCCGCAGCCGGATTGGCCATGACGTCTTTGGCGCCCTTAGTGAAGGCTTTCAAGAACGCCTTGATGGCGGCCGGGTTTTCTTTGATCAACTTGGGCGAGGCAATGACGACGTTGCCGTAGAGCTTCACGCCGAAGTCGGAGTAGGGCAGGATGGCGACGTCTTCAGCCTTGACGCCGCGTGCTTCGAGGTTGAGCAGCGAGGTGAAGGTGAAGCCCGTGATGGCGTCCACGTCACCGCGGGCCAGCATGGTTTCGCGCAGCGGGGGGTCCATGGAGATCCATTGAACGCTGCCGACGTCATTGGCTTTGGCAAAAATCGGGAAGGCGCGGCGGCCGGCGTCAAAGCCGGGGGCACCAAGTTTTTTGCCGTTCAGGTCAGCAGGGGTTTTGATGCCGGTCTTTTTGAGCGACATGACCGAAGAGGGTGTGTTGTTGTAGACCACCATCACGGCCACAGGCTTGTTGGGTGCTTCAGGGTTGTTGGCGTGGAACTCCATGAGTGAAGCCAGATCGGCAAAGCCCATGTCGTAAGTGCCAGAGGCCACGCGGGTCACCGCGCCGCCGGAGCCGTTGCCGGCGTCCACCGTTACATCGAGCTTCTCATCTTTGAAATAGCCTTTGGCCACGGGTGTCAGGAACAGGGCGGCAGGGCCTTCAAAGCGCCAGTCGAGCTGGAACTTGATGGGCGTGGTTTGCGCTTGTGCAGCACCCATAGACAGTACTGCGGCCAGTGCCAACGTTGTTTTGAGGAAAGTGCGAGTTTTCATGGGAGTTTCCGGAGTTAAAAGAAGACTGAATTTTCAGCAATAAGCATGCCAATATTTAATTGAACAAGAATGATAACGCCCATTTTCGGTCATGTTTTGTCTTCGGACGCCTGCTTTGGGCAGCAAAGTGTCCGGATTTACCCTGAAAATCAGGCTGATCGGTTCAGCCGGCAGCGTGCGCGACGGGGTGCGCGGCCATGGCCTCGACGGCCAGCACCAGAGCCGAATGGTCGGCCTGCGCATGTCCCAGCGCGGCGCAAGACTGCATCAACTGGGCCGCACCGGCGGTTTGCATCAGGGCCAAGCCCAGAGAGCGGGCGCCTTCAAGTGCCAGGTTAAGGTCTTTTTGGTGCAGGGCGATGCGAAAACCCGGCGCAAATGTGCGTTTGACCATTCGCTCTCCATGCACTTCAAGAACCCGCGATGCTGCAAAACCACCCAGCAGCGCCTGCCGCACGGTGGCCGGGTCGGCACCGGCCTTGGAGGCAAAGACCAGAGCCTCGCCTACGGCGGCGATGTTCAGGGCTACGATGATCTGGTTGGCAATCTTGCAGGTCTGGCCGTCGCCGTTGCCACCTATGCGGGTGATGTTTTTTCCCATCAGCTGAAACAACGGGCGGATGCGATCAAACACCGCCGCATCACCGCCCACCATGATGGACAGGGTGGCGTTGCGCGCCCCGACCTCACCGCCAGACACGGGCGCGTCAAGGTAGTCGCTGCCCAGCTCATTGATGCGCCGTGCAAATGCCTTGGTGGCCTCCGGCGAGATAGAGCTCATGTCGACGATGACTTTGGGCTGGGCCTTGCTGAGCCCGGCCGCCACGCCTGTTTCACCAAACAGCACAGTCTCAACGTCGGGGGTGTCCGGCAACATCATGAAGATGATGTCGGCACGCTCGGCCACACCACTGGCGCTGGTGCATTGGGTAGCGCGGCTGTGGGCTATTTCAGCGGGCACCTTGCTGCGCGTGCAGACAAAAAGCTGATGGCCCGCCGCACTGAGGTGCATGGCCATGGGGGCGCCCATGACGCCAAGCCCTATAAAGCCGATTTTCAGGGGAGATGAGGTCATGTTTGAAATGGGTTAATTTTGTTTGTTGGGCATTGAAAGTGGAGGGCTCAAGTGGGCGAACGGGTCAGCTTTTCGCGCCAGCCCAGACCGGACAGCGTGGTGCTGGCAGGTTTGTATTCGCAGCCTACCCAGCCGGTGTAGCCAATGCGGTCCAGGTGATCAAACAAAAACGCGTAGTTGATCTCGCCCGTGCCCGGTTCGTTGCGGCCCGGGTTGTCGGCAATTTGCACATGACCAATGTGCGAGAGGTGCTTTTGCAAGGTGGCGGCCAGCTCACCTTCCATGCGCTGGGCGTGGTAAATATCAAACTGCACATACGCATTGCTGGCGCCCACCTCCTCCAGCAGCGCCAGCGCCTGGTCAGTCCGGTTCAGGTAAAAGCCCGGAATGTCAAAGCTGTTGATTGGCTCAATCAACAGCCGCAGGCCCGCTTGGCCCAGCGCGTCTGCGGCGTATCGCAGGTTGTTGACCAGCGTTTGGCGAAGCAGTTCTGGCGCCACGCCCGCTGGGGCCTTGCCGGCCAGGCAATTGAGCTGCCAGACGCCAAGCGCTTTGGCGTATTGCACCGCCTTGGCCACACCCTGCTCAAAATCGTTCACCCGCGCCGGGTCACAGGCAATGCCGCGCTCGCCTGCCTCCCAGTCGCCGGCCGGCAGGTTGTGCAGCACCAGCGTCAGGCCGTTTTGGTCCAATTGCTGGCGAATGTCCTGCGCCGCATAGGCATAGGGAAACAAAAACTCCACCGCGGCAAACCCCGACTGCGCGGCGCTTTTGAAGCGATCTAAAAATGGCTCTTCAGTGAAAAGCATGCTGAGATTGGCGGCAAAACGAGGCATGGTTGACGTCCTGTTCAGGCTGTTGGGCTTAGAGGGTTGATGAATCTGAAAGGGCTGACGCGGCGGGTTATGGACGACGCCCGTTCAGTCAAGCAGACCGGCGAGTTCGAGGCCGCGCTGGCCCTCGGGATGGCGGCAGTCGATCTCTTCAAACTCGTTGATCTTGTCGATCTCTGTGCCCATGGCAATGTTGGTCACACGTTCCAGCATCACTTCAACCACCACCGGGACCCGAAACTCGCGTGCCATGGCCTGGGCTTGTACCAGCGCATCGTTAATTTTTTCTGGGTCGGTCACCCGCAATGACTTGCAACCCAAGCCCTTGACGACGGCCTGGTGGTCTACGCCGTAGCTGCGCAGTTCGCCTTCGCTTTCCGGAATGTTTTGGTTTTCAAATGCCAGCTGCACGCAGTAGTCCATCTCAAAGCCGCGCTGGCTTTGGCGGATCAGGCCCAGGTAACTGTTGTTCACCAGCACTTGCACATAAGGCAGGCGGAACTGCGCGCCAACGGCCAACTCTTCAATCAGAAACTGAAAGTCGTAGTCACCCGACAGGCCCACTACTGTGCGCGTAGGGTCTGCAGCGACCACGCCAAGTGCGGCTGGAATCGTCCAGCCCAGCGGGCCGGCCTGGCCGCAGTTGATCCACTGGCGTGGACCGTATACATGCAAAAACTGGGCGCCGGCAATTTGCGACAAACCAATGGTGCTGACATAAATGGTGTCGCGGCCAAAGGCTTTGTTCATTTCTTCATACACGCGCAGCGGCTTGATCGGTGTTTCCGTGTAATGCGTTTTGCGGTGCATCAGCGATTTGCGCTCTGCGCAGCGAGCCGCCCAGTCGCTGTAGTCCTTGAGTTGCCCGGCAGCCTTGCGCTCGCGGGCGATGGCCACCAGTTGCTCCAGCGCTGCCTTGGCGTCGCTGACCACGCCGTAGTCGGGCGCAAAGACGCGACCGATTTGCGTCGGCTCAATGTCCACGTGCACAAAGGTGCGACCCTTGGTGTAGACCTCGGTAGAGCCGGTGTGGCGGTTGGCCCAACGGTTGCCGATACCGATGACGAAGTCACTGGCCAGCATGGTGGCGTTGCCATAGCGGTGACTGGTTTGCAAACCGACCATGCCGGCCATGAGCGGGTGGTCATCAGGAATGCTGCCCCAGCCCATCAGGGTGGGTATGACGGGCACGCCAATGAGCTCTGCAAACGTTTGCAGCAGCGCTGAGGCGTCGGCATTGATGATGCCGCCACCCGCCACGATCAGTGGTTTTTCTGCGGCCAGCAACATGTCCAGCGCTTTTTCCATCTGCTTGCGTGAAGCCGCAGGCTTGTAGACGGGCAGCGGCTCGTAGGTGTCGATGTCAAATTCAATTTCGGCCATCTGCACATCAAAAGGCAGGTCAATTAACACCGGGCCGGGCCGGCCTGAGCGCATCAAGTGAAAAGCCTGCTGAAAAGCGCGAGGCACTTGCGCCGGCTCGCGCACGGTCACGCTCCATTTGGTCACGGGCTTGCTGATGGACTCAATGTCCACCGCCTGAAAGTCTTCTTTGTAGAGGCGTGCACGAGGGGCTTGTCCGGTAATGCAGAGAATCGGGATCGAGTCGGCGATGGCTGAATACAGGCCCGTGATCATGTCGGTGCCGGCCGGCCCCGATGTGCCGATGCAAACGCCGATGTTGCCGGCCCGGGCCCGCGTGTAGCCTTCCGCCATGTGCGATGCGCCTTCCACATGGCGCGCCAGTATGTGGCTGATGCCGCCGTGCTTGCGCAGTGCCGCGTACAGCGGGTTGATGGCAGCGCCGGGCACGCCGAAAGCCTGGCTCACGCCCTCTTTTTCCATCACTAAAACCGCAGCCTGGGCTGCATTCATCTTGGCCATGTTGTTCTCCTCTGTGTGTTGTGGGTTTGCAATGCAGTTCACTTTAGGGCTGCCTGGCGTTTTACAGAAGATGCTGCCAGGCCATAAAACCTATTCCACATGGGAATAAGCAACTAAGATGCGACATGGACCGACTACAAGCGATGCAAATGTTTGTGCGGGTGGTGGAGACCGGCAGCTTTTCAAAGGCGGCGCTGGAATTCGGCACCACGCAACCCACCGTGACCAAGCAGGTCGCATCAGTGGAGAACCGGCTCAAAGTGCGCTTGCTCAACCGCAATACGCGCGGCGTCAGCCTCACCGAGTCCGGCGCGCTTTATTACGAAAAATGCAAATCCATCGTGCGTGATGTGGAAGACGCTGACAACATGGCCCGCTTGCGTCAGGGCCATGCGCAGGGTTTGCTGCGGGTTGGCACCTCGGTGGCCTTTGGGCGGCGGGTCATTGTGCCGCTGGCGCTGGACTTCATGGCCAGACACCCGCAGGTGCAACTGGACCTGAGCTTTGAAGACCGCTACACCGACCTGGTGGCCAACGGCATCGATGTTGCCATTCGCATGGGAAAACTGGCTGACTCCTCGCTGGGCGCACGCTTTTTGGGCATGAACCCATGGCTGCTGGCGGCAGCGCCGGCCTACCTGAAAAAAAACGGCAGGCCCAAAGGACCCAAAGACCTGAGCGGCCACAACGCGCTGATCTACAGCAGCGTGCAGGGTGACGCAGTCTGGCGCCTGACCCGCGCCAATGGCGAGCCTGTCACTGTCACAGTAAGGGGACATTTGCGCTCCAATAATTTATCTGCCGTGCTGGCTGCAGCGCGGGGCGGTCTGGGCATTGCAGCCTTGCCGCGGTATGTGGCCCAAGACTCGCTGACCTCTGGCCACATTGTTGAGGTCTTGAAAGATCACGCCTTGCCGGAGCAGGAAATCCATGCTGTATTTCCATCGCCCAAACTGGTGCCTGCGAAAGTGCAAGCATTTATTGCGCTCTTGCAAGGGCGCTTCGGCGAGCGCTGGTGGCAAGCGCTGCCGAAGGCCTGAGCGGCGCTTGCTCAGTGAGCATCAGCCTGAGCTGCAGCGCGCATCACGGCTTCCTGGTCTTCTTTGGCGCCGTTAAAGAACAGGTTCAGCAACACAGCGCTGATAGACGCCAGCAAGATGCCCGACTCGATCAGCGGGTGCAGGCTGTGCGGCATCCACTGCTTGAAGTTGGGTGCGATCAGCGGAATCATGCCAATGCCAATCGAGACGGCGACCACCAGGGCATTGAAACGGTTGGTCTTGAAGTCAACGCCACCCAGAATGCGGATGCCAGTAGCGGCCACCATGCCGAACATCACCAGACCTGCGCCGCCCAGCACAAAGGTGGGCAGTGATTCGACGAGCGCAGCCATTTTCGGCAGCAGGCCCAGCACGATCATGATGATGCCGCCGGCCACGCAGACAAAACGGCTCATGACGCCCGTCACCGCCACCAGGCCGACGTTTTGCGAAAAACTGGTGTAGGGAAAGGTGTTGAAGATGCCGCCAATGAAGGTGCCCAGGCCGTCAGTGCGAAGGCCGCGGGTCAGGGCGGCGCGGTCTACCTTGCGGTCGGTCATTTCGCCCAAGGCCAAAAACATGCCGGTGGACTCGATCATCACCACGATCATCACCAACGTCATCGTCAAAATCAGGATCGGGTCAAACACCGGAAAGCCGAACTGAAAAGGCATCACGAAATCAAACCAGGCGGCCTTGCTGACTTTGTCAAAGTTCATCAGACCCAGCGCCGTGGCCACCACGCCGCCAATCACGATACCAAGTAACACCGAGATGTTGGCCACAAAGCCTTTGGCCATTTTGGCGATTAGCAAAATCGACACCAGCACCAGCGAGGCAATGCCCACGCCGGTCAGGTCTGCGTACTTGGGGTTGGGTACCGAAGGCACCAGCGCCAGGCCATTGGGCACAGCCGGCAGCACCGAGCCAGGCGCACCGGCTGCAGCCGCTGCATCAGCCAGCCACTTCGCATGATCTGGATTGACCACGCTGGGAGCGGTCGGGCCGAAAGGGTTGCCAAAAATCCAGTTGATGCCGATGCGCATCAGGCTGATGCCGATCACAGCAATGATGGTGCCGGTGACCACAGGCGGGAAAAACCGCAACATGCGGCTGACCAGCGGCGCAATCGCAATCGAGATGATGCCCGCGCCGATGATGGCGCCAAAAATCAGCTGTGCACCCGCAGCACCCGGTGTGCTGTTGGCCATGGCCACCATGGGGGCGACAGACGCAAACGTCACGCCCATCATCACGGGTAGACGAATACCAAACCACTGCGTGGCGCCCAGGGACTGAATCAGCGTCACGACGCCGCAGCAAAACAGGTCAGCAGAGATCAGCATGGCCACTTGTTCAGGGCTGAGCTTGAGCGCACGCCCGACGATCAGCGGCACAGCCACGGCGCCGGCGTACATCACCAGCACATGTTGCAGACCTAGAGCGGCCAACTTGCCGGTGGGCAATTTTTCATCGACGGGATGGGTTTTTGAGGCGGAAGCGGTCATGGTGGTCTCCTTTTAAAATATTTTGTATTCGAAAGTGTATACAGATAATCCATGCAAAAAATCCGCAGTAACCCTAATACTTAAGGGTTAATACGGATCATGTGGCGGCCGATTTGGCCGGGATTTGGGGGGCGGGGATCTGGGATCGGGGATCCATCCCCGCTTTATTTAGCTCAGCAAATCGTGCAGGCTGCGCGCAATCACCTTGGTGGCGCGAAGCAGGTCTTCCAGGTCAAGGCGTTCGTCAGCACGTTTGGCGTGGGACTCGAGCACGGTGCGTGGGCCTGCGCCGTAAAGCACACCTGGAATGCCGGCTTCGCCGAAGATGCGCACGTCGGTATAAAGCGGGGTGCCGCAAGCGGGGATGGGCTCTTTGAACAGCGCGGTGGCGTTGCGTTGCAGGGCTTCGGCCAGTGGCTGGTTGCCGGGCAGGGGCTTGAGGGCTTTTGACAGCAGCATGCGCCGCACGTCCACGTGAATACCTTCGTCGGCGCGGCCTTTGTTGAAGTCGGCCACAGCCGCGTCAATCACGGCGCGGATGCTGGCTTCCACGGCCACCGGGTCTTCTTCGGGGATCATGCGACGGTCTAGCTTGAGCGTGACTTTGCCGGGCACCACATTGGTGTTGGTGCCGCCTGAAATAAATCCGACGTTGAGGTAAGGGTGGGTGATGCCCTCGACCTTGGAAATGATGTTCTTATAAAGCGTGTTTTGCGCGTACAGCGCCGTCAGGATGCGGTTGGCGCCTTGCAAAGCGTCGATGCCGGTGTGCGGCACGGCGGCGTGGGCCATCTTGCCGTGCACAGTGAGCTCCATTTGCAGGCAGCCGTTGTGCGCGGTAATCACCTGGTAGCTAAATCCTGCGGCAATCACCAAGTCGGGGTGGATGATCTTGTTTTCCAGCAGCCAGGCCGGGCCGACTTCTCCGCCAAATTCTTCGTCGTAGGTGAACACCAGCTCGATGCCACCCTGCTTGGGCTTGGCCACGGCTTCAAGCGCGCGAACAGCAAAAGTGAAGGTGGAGAAATCGCATTTGCTGACCGCTGCGGCGCGGCCGTAAATCTTGCCGGCTTCAATCTCGCCGCCGTAGGGGTTTTTTGTCCAGCCTTCGCCAGGCGGCACCACGTCGCCGTGCGCGTTCAGCGCGATGGTGCGGCCGCCCGGGCCGTATTGGCGACGCGCCACCAGGTTGGTGATGCTTTCCAGACCGGCGGCTAGCACGGCGGCTTGCGGCACTTCATGCTTTTCAACCGGCAGGCCCATGGCTTCAATTAGCCCGGCGGCGCGCAGCGCATGCGGCGTGTTATTGCCGGGCGGTGTGTCGGTGGGTACGCGAATGAGTTCTTGCAGGAACTTGACCTGTTCGTCAAAGTGGGCGTCGATCCAGGCGTCGAGTTGGGCGTAGCTTGTGCTCATTTTTTTCAGTGTCCAGAAGGGTTCAGGTGTGTCAGTAAATGCATGAAGGCGTCTACCGCCAGTTGCATGTCGTCGTTGGTACTCGATTCGAGCGGGTTGTGGCTGATGCCGGAGTTCTGGCCGCGCACAAACAGCATGGCTTGCGGCATGATTTCGTGCAGTTTCATGGCGTCATGGCCGGCGCCACTGGGCATGCGATGCAGCGGCAGACCGAGCGAACTGACCGCCGCCTCCCAGCGTGATTGCCAGGCCGGTGCGCTGGGCGCAGCGGCGGCGCGCATGCTTTCTTCGGCCGTGTAACGCAGACCGCGCCGCTCGCAGATGCCTTGCAACGCAGCCAGGATGTCGGCTGCAAGCGCGTCGCGCTGTGCGTTGACCGGCGCGCGCATGTCCAGAGAAAACAAGCAGCGCCCCGGCACCACATTGACCGAGCCATTGGGCACTTGCAGCATCCCGATGGTGGCCACCGAGTCGCCGTCTTTGAGTGCGCGTTGCTCCACATACAAGGCCAGTTCGGCCAGCGCGGTGGCCGCATCGGCGCGCCGGTTCATGGGCGTGGTGCCGGCGTGGCTGGCGGTGCCAATGATCTCGCACTGCATGCGAATGCTGCCGTTGATCGAGGTGACGATGCCCAGCGGCATGTCCAACTCATTAAGCACCGGGCCTTGCTCAATATGTACCTCCACAAAGCCCAGGTAGTCAGCCGGCTGACGTTCCAGCTTCGGAATGTCGTCAATGTTCAGGCCGGCGTGTTGCATGGCCTGGCGCATGGTGACGCCATCAGCGTCTTTTTGATCCAACCATTCGGGCTTGAAGTCGCCGATCAGCGCGCCCGAGCCCAAAAAAGTGGCCTTGTAGCGCTGGCCCTCTTCTTCGGCAAAGGCCACCACTTCAAAGTGAAATGGCAAACGCTTGCCCTGGCGGTGCAGCTCGCGCACGCAAAGCATGGGTGAGAAGATGCCCAACCGTCCGTCGTACTTGCCGCCGTTGCGCACGGTGTCGTAGTGCGAGCCGGTCATCAGGGTTTTGGCGGCCGACGTTTCGGCGCGGTAGATACCCACCACGTTGCCGACAGCGTCGATGCGCACGTCGTCAAAGCCGCAGTTATGCATGCCGTCCACGATGTATTGCGCGCAGGCGCGGTGCGCGTCGGTCAGGTAAGTGACGGTGAGTTGGCCTTTGTCGGCGTAACCCGGGTCGCTGAATGCGCTGAGTTCTTCTTGCCAGTCCCACAGCTGGTTGCCCAGCACAGGCTCGTAGCCAAACTTGTCATTCAGCCGGATCTCTGCAATGCGGTTGATGTTGCGCAAGCACTCTTGCCGCTCAAACTCTGGGTGGCCGTTCAGCCGCCTAGAAAAGGTCTCGATGATCTGCTGCTTGTTCAAGCCCAGGCCACGCGGGCCGCGCACCGCCAGAATGAATGGAAAGCCGAACCTGGCGTTGTAGTCGGCATTGAGCTGCTGAATGGCTGCAAACTCTGCCGGCGTGCAGTGCGTTAGGCCCGCTTTGCCTTGCTCGTTGGTGGATTCGGCCGTCAGGCTTTGGCTGACCATGGCTTTGCCTGCCAGCTCGGGGTGAGCCTGGATCAGTTGGATCTGCGATTCTTTGCTGGCGGTGTGCAACACCCGGGCCATTTGTAATTTGAGGTCGGTCAGTGACTTGAAGGGGCGCGCGCCCAATGCCCGGTCGGCCACCCAGGGCGAGTGTTCGTAAATGCCGTCGAGCAGCCCTACGGCCTCGGCATGCGGAGCGCTGTTGATTTGGTCTATCGTCAAACTCATGTGCTGTGTTTTCCTCGCCGGCTTCAGGCTGCTTTGAAAGGGTGCGTGGCCTGCCAGTGGCGCGCAATCTCCACGCGCCGGCAGACCCAGACTTTGTCGTGCTTGGCCACGTGGTCTAAAAACCGCTGCAGCGCCACCAAGCGGCCAGGCCGTCCGAGCAGGCGGCAGTGCATGCCGACGCTCATCATCTTGGGCGCGTTCTCACCGTTCGGGTCACCCTCAGCGTAGAGCGCGTCAAAGCTGTCGCGCAGGTAAATAAAGAAATCTTCAGCCTGCGCAAAACCTTGCGGCAATGAAAAGCGCATGTCGTTGGTGTCTAGCGTGTAAGGCACCACCAGCCGCGGCACTACAGTGCCGTCGCTGCGTTTGACTTTCATCCAGAAGGGCAGGTCGTCGCCGTAGTAGTCGCTGTCATACAGCAGCCCGCCATCGTCGGCCACCAGGCGGCGCGTTTGCGGACTGTCGCGGCCGGTGTACCAGCCCAGCGGGCGGTTGCCGGTGAGTTTTTCAATCGCGTCCAGACCTAAGCGCATGTGCTCGCGCTCGGTGGCTTCGTCCAGGTTTTGGTAGCTGATCCAGCGCCAGCCATGGCAGGCGATTTCGTGACCGAGTTCGACAAAAGCGGCGGTGAGCTCGGGGTGGCGCTGCAAGGCCATGCCAACGCCAAATACAGTCAGCGGCAGACCGCGCTTTTCAAACTCGCGCAGAATGCGCCACACCCCCACGCGCGAGCCGTATTCATAAATACCTTCTATGCTCATATGCCGCTCGGTGAAGCTGGGCGGGTTGAACATTTCAGACAAAAATTGCTCTGAGCCGCCGTCACCGTGCAGCACGGCGTTCTCGCCGCCTTCTTCATAGTTCAGTACAAACTGCAAGGCTACGCGCGCTTGCCCCGGCCACTGCGGTTGGGGCGGGTTGCGGCCGTAGCCAACCAGGTCACGGGGGTAGGGGGCTGTGGCGTCGTAAGTCATGGTAGTGGCATGAGTTTTTAAAAAGTTGCCTTTTCAGGACAGGGCCATCGAGATGTCGTTGGTTGGCACCTTGCGGTCAAATGTCAGGTTGGCTTCGACATGCAACAAGTGCTCGGTCATCAGCTCCACGGCGGTTTCTTCGTCTTGGGCGGCCAGCGCCTTGACGATCAGCGCATGCTCTTCGTGGGAGTGAGCCGCAGCCGCATTGGACTGGTACATGAGCGTGATGAGGGCGCAGCGCGAGATCAGCTCGCCCAGCATTTGCGCCAGCACCGTGTTGCCCATGAGCTCAGCCATGCGCACATGAAAATCGCCCAGCAGTTCATTGCGGCTGGACACGTCGGCGCTGTCTACCGCGGCTTGTTCGCGCGCCACATGCGCCTTAAGTGCCTTGATGCGCGCCGGCGTACTTTCGCGCACAAAGGCGCGCGTCATTTCGGCCTCCAGCATGCGGCGCACCGCAAACACCTGCTTGGCCTCTTCGACGGAGGGGGCCGCCACAAAAGCGCCGCGAGCCGGCTCCAGCCGTATCAAACGGTTTTGCGAAAGCTGAAACAGCGCCTGCCTCACCAGCGTGCGTGATACGCCGAAATGGTCGGCCAGCTTTTGCTCTGCCAGCTTGGTGCCGGGGTGCAGGCGGTGCTCGACGATGGCCTTAGTCAGCGCTTCAACGATGGCGTGGGTGGTGGACGATTCCATAGGTCGATAATAGCCGATAGTCAAAATGTGTATACACTTTTGGTAAACCAAACGCTGGCCGCCCTACAAAGCCAGCGTCCTCCACCTGAACAAGGATTGAACATGGGCTTGAGCACACACGTACTGGACACCATGCACGGCACACCGGCTGCCGGTATGGCGGTTGAACTGCACACCATGCAGGGCGACACGGCCACCCTGGTCAAGCGCTTCGTGCTGAACGCAGACGGCCGCAACCCGGACGGCCTGCTGTACGACAACGCCAGCCTGAAGACCGGCACTTACCGCCTTGTGTTTGATGTGGCGGGCTATTTCAAATCACGCGGTGTGGCATTGCCAGAGCCGCCGTTTTTGAACAAGGTGAGCCTGGACTTTGGCGTGGCCGATGCCAGTGCGCACTACCATGTGCCGCTGCTGGCCAGCCCTTGGAGCTACTCAACTTACCGCGGCAGTTAAATCGCAGGAGCACTTTCAGTTCTGGCCTTCGGTCAGCGTGTCGAGCTGAAACTTGCCACTGGCATGCCACAGCCAGGTGTCTGTGTAAACCACCCGGCCCATGCGAACGGGCGCTGGAAATGGGGACGCCTGTCGCACAGTGCGCTCTATCTCGCGCATCACCTCAGGCGCATGGCGCGGCGCCCGCATCCAGTCAAGCCCGGTTACATTGCCTTGCGAGTCCAGCTCTACATTGAGCACCGCGACGGCGTGAAGCATGGGCGGCATCCGACCCCTGTAAATTCGCTCTGAGTTCAAGCCGTAAAGATGCTTAGCGCCGTACTGCCGGTAAGCCCGCGGCGTGGTGGCTGTAGAGACAGCCCGCGGCGCAGGCGCTACTGTCAGGGGTGCAGGCTCCACGGCCAAGGGCGTAGGTTTGACTGCCAAGGGCGCGGGCTTCACTGCCAAGGGCGCGGGCGGTGGGGCAACGGGGGCGAGCGGTTGCACAACCACCGGAGCCGGGGCAGGAGCGGGCTTGGGTTCACTGGCGCAGCCCGACAAAAGAGCCGCCAATGCTGCCATCCAGAGAGCTAAACACCATTCAATGCGACAGGTTCGTAGGCGAAAAGCGAGAACACAGAAGGACATGAAACTCCTCGGTTGTCAGTGCCAGCCGCATTTTGCGCGCCATTTCAAGCTGATAGAATTTAGACTCGATTCACAGGAGAGGTGGCAGAGTGGTCGAATGTACCTGACTCGAAATCAGGCGTACCGCAAGGTACCGTGGGTTCGAATCCCACCCTCTCCGCCAAGTCAATAGGTTTTATGCTGGTTTGCAGCCTATTGGTAGTCAAATTACCACAATCGTTACCACAGCGCTTCTGATTCGGCCTCCTTGGAGGCTGTTTTTCATTCCGTAAATCAGGTCACTGGCGTTTTCTGCCATCGTTGGCCCCAAGAGCGTGGGCTTGGCAGTCCTTATGTTCGGCAATGAAATGGTCTCTGGCATCTTGGGCGATGTCTGGGAGCGGAGTCATCCACGGCGGTTCACTTTTGAACTCGCAGTTTAGGCACTCATAGACGTTGGTCTCATCGTTGATGATGATGTGTTCGGGCATCCTTGAACCTAATATTCATGTCTGCTTTGATCTTGACCTTTTAGGTCAACACTTGCATCCGAGGCATGGAGTAGGTGTATGCCGCATGTATGCCGTGCATCACCGATAACAGACCCCCTGCCACTTTAAATGTGGATAAGGTGAAATTTAAAAACCTGCTTGATCAAGCAACGCCGATGGCTTGGTTTGCAAGGCCTTAGTAATTTTTGTGAGGCCCATAAGGGTTAAATTGTGTTCACCTCGCTCTACGCCCCCCATATCTTTTGGCCCGGGGCCTTAACCAACGCCGCCACCACCACCACCGCCACCGCCACCGCCACCGCCGCCACCAGAGTCACTGCCACCGCCGCCACCAGAGTCACTGCCACCGCCACCATAGTCAATGCTAGTATTGAGTACGCTCCCAGGGGTTCGATCATTAGGTAAGGTCACTTATAAATCGGGGAAAGTTGTTCAAACAAACGGAGTTAGCTGTGCTGCTTACCATTGCTCCCAAAATTTTTGCTGGGTCATTTACTTATTACAAAGATGGCAGCAATCGTCCGCCAGTCCATCAGGATCCATATGTGTACGACCTGAACGGAGATGGCGTAGACGAGGTCATCTTTGGTGGATTAGAAACACAGCCAAACACTCCAGCTGAATTTTCTCCACTAACAGTGCACATTTTTGGATGGAAAAATGGCGTATTTCAGAACCTGTCAGATCAATGGTTGCCTAACGGGGCTGGCGATATTTATGGCGTAGGCTCTTTTGAATTTGGAGACTTTAATGGCGATGGCTTGACGGATATTTTCTTGTCAGCTTATGCAGATATGGATTATGTCTTTAGTCCGTATCTATTGCTCAACAGAGACGGCTTTTTTACAAAACAGGCTTTGCCTGAAACACTGGCATGGCAACATGGTTCTGCCACAGCCGATCTGAATGCAGATGGCTATGCCGATGTGTTTGCAACGGGTTATGGCAGTTCACCAACTGTTTACTTGGGTGGGCCTGCAGGTCTGACGCCATACCTATTTACCAATTTTGCTGGGGGCTCATCGGTGGCACTCGGCGACTTTCTGGGTGATGGCACCACAACAGCCGTGATTACTGATTTTTGGCAATCAGGCAGCGATACGATGTTGGCCAGAGTTCGTTTGAGCCAAGGCTCAAAATCCGCCACTTTAGAGGAGCTTGGTTTATTACCCGCTCCCTTACTTGAAAACCTAAACACCACGAAAGAGGAGAGCCACGACGCCCGGGTTGAGGCCGTTAATTTCAACGCCGATGGTTTGCTGGATGTGGTGGTTTACAGCCGCCTTGGATTTGACGGTAGCCAATGGCCTGTTGTAAGTGCGGTTCAGCTCCTGCAAAACCAAGGTAAAGGGATGTTTGTCGATGTCACTGCTGACAAACTCAAAGGATATGTTTCTGCCTCGATGATTCCATATGCCCCAGTGATTCGAGATTTAAATCGTGATGGGCTAATTGATATTTATGTAGACGGCGCAACCTGGAATACGGTACACAACTCAGCGTCGATGCTGATGCAAAACAGCGCCGGCCATTTTGTCGATACAGCCCGTGTTGATTTATCACGTCAGGGTGCCACTAATGGTGGGGTGAGTACCGTGGCCAAAGGGCCAGATAGCAACTTTTATTTAGTGACACAAGACATTCAAGGTGGGCGAGGCTTTATATCGAGTCAATTGTTAACATTCCCTGATCGTCAGCCTTCAGAAAAATTGCAGGGCACGCCGTTGCCCGATCAAATTTGGGGTGAAGGAGGCAACGACACCCTTACCGGCGGCGCTGGCAACGACTCCTTGGACGGCGGCGCTGGCGTAGACACAGTGGCATACAGCGGCAGCAAAAGCAATTACACACTGACTAAGGGTGCGAGTACGTACACCGTGACTGATAAGCATCTGCGAACGTGAACCGCTCGATATCGGCAAGCGTATCCACCCCTTCCGCCGTAGAGCTGATGGTAAAGCCGGTGCTGGTTTTACTGATGGTGTAGCTGGCCCGGTTGCCGGAGAATACGGCGGTGTCAGTGCCATCGCCCCCGCTCAGGGTGTCATTGCCGGCGCCCCCGCTCAGGGTGTCGTTGCCTGCCAAGCCCTCCAGCGTGTTAGCCCCCGCATTACCGGTCAGCCGATCCCCATACACCGAGCCCAGCACGTTCTCAATGCTGATCAGCGTGTCGTTGCCTTCGGCCCCAGTGGCTGTGCCCAGGGTCAGGTTGACCTGCACCTCGCCAGAGGCCCTGTTGTATCTGGCCGTATCTGTGCCTGCGCCGCCATCGAGCGTGTCGTTGCCAACGCGGCCGTCCAGGCTGTTGTCGGCGCTGCTGCCGGTGATGCGGTCGTCTTTCCAGGAGCCTTCCACACCTTCGATGTTGCTCAAGGTGTCGGTGCCACCCCAGCCGTCTTGCGCCACGCCTGTAGCCAAGTTGACCACCACGCCATTGGTCGGGTTGTCGGTGTACCCAGCAATGTCGAAGCCGCCGCCACCGTTGATGGTGTCGTTGCCTTCGCTGCCCCTGAACCACTCCTGGTTGCCAAAACCGGTGTTGTTGGTGTCACTGCCAATCATCGAGTCGTTGAAATCGCTGCCCGACACCGCTTCGATGCCAATCAGCGTGTCGACCCCGCCCATGCCGTCTTGCACCTGACCCGTAGCAAGCCGCAGGTCTACTGTGATGGCTGCAGTCGACGAGTCGTAACGCACCCAGTCCACGCCACCAAAACCGTTGACGGTGTCGTTGCCGGCGTCTGGATCAAACTGCTCGTATCTGGTGTCGCCACTGAGCGCGCCCTCTCCACCGCCTAAGAGTAAGTCTCCCAGGGCCGAGCCGCTCGCCCTCATAACCCCGGTGAAAGTGTCTGTGCCCACGTACTGGTTCAAGTCCCCCGTACGGTCCGCCGAATTGAGCGCCCAGGCCTTACCGCTGGCCAGGTTGACCTCAACCGCTACCCCAGAGGTACCGTATTGGATGCGGGTGAAACCGTTGCCATAGATGGTGTCGTTGCCGCCCTTGCCTTCGAAGGAGTTGTACTCTTCAAAGCTGCTGGCATTGACCGAGGTGACCGAGAAGCCTCTTGCGTCGTAGACGTCATCAAAAACTGTGCCGCGGATGACCTCGATAGAACGCAGGGTGTCACTGCCAATCGAAGAGTTTCCCGTCGCCGTGCCAGCCGCCAGGTTGACACTGACACCGCCTGTTGAGCCCATGTAGTCAGCCCGGTCGGTGCCGCTCCCTCCGTCAATGAAATCGTCTCCGGCCTTGCCGCGGAATGTTTCGAAATCCTCGTAGGTGCCACCGACCAAGGTGTCATTGAGGAGTGTGCCGCGAATGCTGTCGATGTTTGACAGCGTAACTGTGCCAAAGCGCAAGGATGTGCCGCTGCTGAGGTGGGTCATGTCCACCGTGAAGCTGGTGCCGGGTGCGGCCATTCGCACGTTGACTCCCAGGCCGGTGGTACTGGTCAGTGTGGCGCCGGAGAAATTGACGGTGGTATCGCCATTGCCCACAACGGTGTCGTTGCCACCCGCGGTGAGGCTGACAAAGTTAGAGCGGGACCCGACAGAGCCATTACCGGTCATGCCACTGAAATCAAAGCGGTCGGCATAGGCGGTGTCGCCAAAAGAGCTCACGCCATCGATGGTGTCTGCACCAGCGACTTGGGTGCCCGAGGCGGTGTAGCTGATGGTGCCAACACTGCCGGTGAAAACCGCGTTCACGCCGGTCTTGGACCACGAGTAGACCATGAAGGGGGAGTCAAGCCAGGGCATGCTCTGCACTTTGCTCAGCGTGACGGTGTCGCTGCCGCCGTACAGGGTCAGGTCCAGTGAGTGCTGGTTACCTGCGGCTTCGTTGTTGCCCGAGAGGGCTGCTAAGCTGCCCACCACGGTATCGGACTGGAAGGTGCCGCGCACCTCTTCTATACCGAGCAGGGTGTCGGTGCCTACCTGGGTGCCACCAGTGACCTTCATGGTGGAGAGATCTAGACGAATGCCGCCTGTCGTGACAGTTGTATAGTCGGCTATGTCCGTGTCTGAGGTGGCAAAGGTCTGTCCGGATTTCCAATTCAGGTTGCGCTGCTCGCCACCGTTGAGGGCGTCGTCGCCAGCGCCACCCCTGAGGATGTCATTGCCGACCAGGCCGTTGAGGATGTCGTTCTCAGCGCCCCCGGTGAGGGTGTCGCCGCGTGCTGTGCCTGTGAAGGTTGCCATGAATTTTCTCCAAATGGATTGTGGTAATAATTAGTCTGCGGACTCCGATAAAAACGCCCCTGCGGCTTAAGTGCCAAAGCCGGTTTGGCTAAAGACAAAATTGACGCCAGATTGAGCGGAAATCAGATCGATTTAAATAATACTCTTTTTAATGAATTTACTGATTATTGTGTTTTTAAAATTCACACCATCCCCCGTAGCGCGAAGTCTTTTTGAAATTTTTACCCCCTTTCAGCCCACAGCTTGAGCGGATTACAGCGTGGAGGGGAGCTGGGTCATGACGGCCCAGCGATGAGTTCAGCGAATTTTCCGCTCGGCCGGCCAAGCGGCCGGTGTCAGCGGGCCAAGGCGTCTGCTACGCCGGCGGCATCAACCAGAACGGCTTGTTCACGGTAAAAATCGGGCAGCCATGCCTTGAATCTTGCCAAGCGCGGTTGGTCATACTCGACGATGTAAGGCGCCGCCGGGTTGCGCACATGGTAGTTCTGATGTTCGGCTTCGGCGGCAAAAAAGGCCGTGAAGGGGCTGACTTGGGTGACGATCTTGCCGGGCAAAAGCCCGGCCGCATCCAATTGTGTGATGTAGCGCTCAAGCTGCTGCTGCGCTGCGCCCTTGTAAAAAACTGCTGAGCGGTACTGTGGGCCCACATCTGGATGCTGGCGGTCCAGAGGCTTTGTCATGGGGTGTTCACGGTCAACGAATCGTTGCCACCGGTGTCATGCAGAGCCGGCACGCCAAATTAAGATTCGCCCCAAACCTCGTTAGCGGTTTCACTCACAAGGCGCAACTTGTTCTTTTGGTCTTCCACCGCAATATTGTTGCCGTGTACGGTGGAGCTAAATCCGCACTGCGGTGAGAGTGCCAGCTGCTCCATCGGTACGTATTTTGCTGCCTCGTCAATGCGGCGCTTGAGCGTGTCTTTCGATTCCATTTGACCGAACTTGGTAGTCACCAAGCCCAGCACCATCGTCTTTCCTTTGGGTAGAAAGCGCAACGGACGGAAGTCGCCGCTCCGGTCATCGTCGTACTCTAAAAAGTACGCGTCGATATTCATCTCAGATAGCAGCGCTTCGGCTACGGGCTCATAGTTGCCCGCGGCTGCATGCGTACTTTTGAAGTTGCCACGGCACAGGTGCATTGCAATCGTCATACCTGCGGATTTTTGCGCGACGACTAAATTGATGAAGTTAGCGTAACGATGAGCCAGTTCATTGGGATCGTCACCTCGGCTCAGTGCCGCCGCACGCATTTTGTCGTCGCACAAATACGCAAGGTTGGTGTCGTCCATTTGCACGTAGTTGCACCCTGCGGCGCTCAAGCTTCGCAGCTCGTCGCCATAAGCTTTGGCGACGTCCTCGTAAAACGCAGGCTCTAACTCAGGGTAGGCCGTGCGGCTGATGCCAGCACGTCCGCCACGAAAGTGCAGCATGGTGGGCGACGGAATGGTGACCTTGGGCGTATGACCTGCGCTAACTTGCGATTGAAGGTATTGAAAGTCGGCCAGTTGAATCTGCTTGGCATGTGTGACTTTGTCCACAACGTGAATCGCTGGCGGCGCTAAATGCTCGACGCCATCCGCACCCACGGTGAGCGTGACTTCACCGACTTTGACGCCACCCAGTTGCTCGAGAAAATCGAGATGGAAATACGTGCGGCGGAATTCGCCATCGGTAATCGATTTAAGTCCTACGCTCTGCTGAAACTGCACGATCTCGGTGATGGCTTTGTCTTCAACGGCACGCAGCTGCGCAGGCGTGATTTTTCCTGAAGCCTTATCGGCCCTGGCCTCCAAGAGGTAAGCGGGGCGCAGAAAGCTGCCAACGTGGTCGTAACGTGCGGGAAGTTTTGCCATTGAAATGAGGCTCCAAATAAAAAAACGGATGGGAAATTCAGCCGTATGAAGCCAAGTATGGCACGGGTTTTGGGCTGTTTAAGGCGCCTGGAATATGCAGATGGAGTGATTAATTTTGAGTCGGGACCCCATTACAGGGCCAGTTCGAAAAACAGCT
>CAMBWM010000006.1 GCA_945871335.1 Polaromonas sp. YR568
CCGCAAGTAACTTGAGCATCTCTCCCGACAGGTGCCCAACGGTGCCGATGCCGGCTGAACCGAAGCTCACCAGCGGTTTATCGTTCTTGCCTTTTTGCACATAGTCGGCCAGCGTTTTGATGTCACTCGATGTGGGGACAACGAGGACATTCGTAAATACTGTGCCTAATGAGAGCGGGGCGATTTCGGCCAGTGGGTCATAGCTTTGCTTTGTGAGAAACTGGTTCACAGAAAGAGCGCCCATTGTGCAAAACATGATCGTGTGACCGTCAGGGGGGGACTTGATCAGTGCGTCCAATGCAACGTTGCCGCCGCCACCGGGTCGGTTTTCTATTACCACGGGCTGCTTGAGCAATTCGCTCAACTTGTTCTGAAAAACGCGCACGGAAGTGTCCGCGCTGCCGCCGGGCGCAAAGCCTATGATCAGCTTGATCGGCTTGACTGGGAATGGATCGTTGGCGAGTGATGTACCCGGCGAAAGGGCCGCTGCAACGGGTAACACCATCATCATTAAGGCCCGCGCCATGTACCCTGTAGCATCATTTCGCGGTTTGTCGCCGAGCCTCGTTTCAAGGCTGGTGCTGCAGAACTTGATGAACATGGTAAGGCCAGAGCTATAGTCAAGAATGCAGCAGCAGAATAGTTTCTTAAATCTTTTATAGGTAGTGTCCGTCATGGTGCTCTCCAATTGTTTCAAGGATCAGGCTGTCAATGGGATCGAAACCGTATTGCGCTTGATCATGTCACGCGCTATTGTTAGAGAGTCAGTTTAAGGATCAAGTACTTTTCATGACAAACAAAAAAATTAGTTCGATTGTTTGGAATTGGCGATAAATCAGAGCTCCCGCAGCATCGTTTGTCATGCATTGGAATTCTTTGCGCTGTGAACTATTTCGTTCTATTTCGAGATGACTGTCTTCTTGTGCGCGGCGAACTTATCACCCGGACTTGGCGTGGTGCCTGCGCCAATTGCCGCTAAGCGTTTCCACTTCTTTGCATCTGTGACGTACGGCCGCAGGGCCCTGCGCCAGGTTCTTTGGGAAGCTCGCGTACCCGCAACAAGAAGGGGCCCCAAGTCCACTAGGGAGACCGGCTGGCAGTCCTTTTACGATTTGTACCCCTCGAGATTTCGTGCTAATAGCTGCGTTCAGCAGCAGGGCTAAATTGGCAATCAACAGGTGTTAGTCGTCATTGCGACTATGCGCCGCCGAACGCCAGCACTTTCATCCCCAGCCAGGGCAGTTATCTATAAGTTAGGGAGTAGGGTGCAGGGCCAGCCGGTGCTTAATCTGGCGAGCTCGCTGCGGGCGCTACGCCCAGGTCATATCCGAGTTTTCCGATGGTGTCCATCAACACCTCGAGGATGCGCTGTGTGTTGGGCGAAAACGAACGGAGCTGGCGGGTGATCAAGCAAATCTCGCGAGTGATCATTGGCTCTGATAGCTCTCGGAACTTGAACTCTTGCATCGGTCCAGCTTTCGCCGCCAATGCGGGCAAGACCGAAATTTTTCCACCCAGACTCAGCATGGCGTACAAAGAGGTGGTGCTAGAAGCGTAGTCCACTGGACTCGTTTTCTTGCCCAAAGCCAGCTCGGGCGAGGCCTCCAAAAGTGCGCCAATGCCGGTGTCGTTGGTCAGTCCGATGTACTCGTAAGGGGTCAGGTCGACCCAGCGCATTGGACCCTCCAAACGGGCCAGTGGGTGGTCTAGCGGGATGACAACGCCAAACGGATCGTGCAGTAAAGGCTGGTAATCGAGCTCGGGGTAATTCTTGAGCCGGCTGGTCAGACCGAAGTCCACCTCGCCGTCAAGCACGGCACGCTCGATCTTCGCAGAGCCCGCGTCCTGAATAGAGATCGTGATTTCGGGGTAGGCTTTACGAAAGGTGGCCAGTGCGGGTGACAAGATGTGTACCACCATGGAGGGTGCCGCTGCGATACGGATAGAGCCCTTCTGACTCTTAGCGATGGCTTGCAAGTCGTTGAGGGCGTTGTCGAAATCACGGACAACGCGTTCGGCCACCACCTTGAACCGTACCGCGTCTACCGTCAGATCGACACGCCGCGTCGTGCGTTCAAATAGCTTTAGTCCAACGACTTCCTCAAACTGCTGGATAGTCGCTGTGAGCGATGATTGCGTTTGAAACAGCCGGGAGGCTGCGGCTGTGAACGAGCCTGTTTCCGCAACGGCGAGGAAGCACCGAAGGTGGCGCATTGAAATTGTTCTCATCGGCGGACTTTGACTGCTTAATTGCTGCAATGATAGCCTCTGCGAAACGGCTTGTTATCTCCCCAGTCTCGTTGCGACTTATAGAAGATGCTCTGAAAACAGATCCGGGCTGTTGCATAGACTGTGTCACTACCGCTTCAAATTTATCGAAGAATATGGTCGAAAGCCAGCTCTTAGCGGATTTCTTGGGCGTTGACGCAGCGATCACGATGGATCTTGTCGCAGCCTGGGATGCATTGCGATAGCAGGGCCTTGTTAAATAGGCTGTGCCAAACGAAGTTGCGAGAGGCTAAAAGTAACCGGTCGCCGGCGAGGTCTATGGTGTGGTTTTTTGGGGCTCAGGCTGCGCTGTTCTTGAGTCGGTCGCGAGCGAGCTCTGTCGCCTTCACGATGCCCGAGTAACCGGTACAGCGGCAGAGGTTCCCGGCCAGCTCACGGCGGATTTCTTGTTCGTTGACGCAGCGACCACGCTGGATCATGTCGCGCACCGTCAGCACCATGCCGGACGTGCAAAAGCCGCATTGCAGACCATGCGCTTCTGAAAAGCATTCCCTGATGACTTCCATCTTGGGGTCATCCTCAAAGTCTTCTATGGTGCGTGCCGACTTGCCCGCCACCGATAGCGCCAGCGTGATGCAGGCGCGTATGGGGACCTCATCGACCAGAACTGTGCAAGCGCCGCAGACACCATGTTCGCAAGCCAAGTGTGTGCCCGTCAGATTGAGGTGGTCACGTAGGAAATCAGCCAAGGTCGTACGGTCATCAATAACGTCAACGACCGCGATGCCATTTACCGTCAGGGAAATTGTGCTCATTTTTTCAGTACTTCCGTCACCGCTCGGATGATCATGGTCTTGTGCAAATGAAAGTCATAGGAGGACTTGTCATGGCTGGTTTGTTCCTCAATGTCTTGCTCGATCAGGGCGGTGATGGCGTCAGTGGTCAGCTCGCTCAAGCTCATTCCCTGCGACAACTTCGCGGATAAGCGCGGCAGCAACACGGGCTTGTCAGCGGCAGCACCCAACACTGCGTTGGCCAGGCCCTGCGTGGTGTCCAGTACCACCGCACCAATTGAGTGGGCGAACTCGCCCACCTTGTGGCAAAACTTCACATAAGACCAACGGGCGCTCGTCGAAAGATGGGGCAAGAGCACACCCATCAGCAGATCAGCCTCGCCCAAGCAGGTTTCCATGAGACCGAGCTGAAATTCTGCGAGTGGAATATGAACGTCACCGGATGGGCGCTTGATCACCGCCACGGCCCCCAGCGCCAGAAGGGCGGTTGGCCAGTCGGCGGCGGGGTCTGCATGCGCCAAGCTGCCGCCTAGCGTGCCCTTGTTGCGTATCGATCGATACGCGATGCCATGCGCCACGTTTCGCAGGTAGCCTTGCGCCGGGTCATGCACCTTGCCGTCTTCAATCATGGCGTGGGTGATACCTGCACCTATGAAAAAATGCTCACCTATCGCGTGCGACAGAGTCAATTCGGGAATTCGAGTGATGTCGATGATCTCCTCGCTTGATGCCAGACGCAGATTCATCATGGGCATCAGGGACTGACCGCCAGCCATGTACTTGGCCGTGCCTTCATACGCCAGATTGAGAGCGATGGCGTCATCCAGGCCAGCGGCCAAGTGGTAGCTGAGTTTTTCTGCTTTCATCGTGCCACCTGGCCGGTTTTGGCTTGGATTGCTTGTGCACGGACGATGGCGGCACGCACGCGCTTGGGTGTCATGGGTGTTTCATTGATTTCTCCACCTATCGCCAGCAGCGCATCACGTATCGCGTTGGCAATCGCTGCGGGGGGGGCGATGGCGCCTCCCTCGCCCATCCCCTTCATACCGTACTCCGTGTGAGGTGTCGGGGTAACCATGTGACCGATCTTGATGGCGGGCACTTCAGGTGCGCCGGGCATCAGGTAGTCGGCAAAGGTCGTGGCCAGCGGTTGGCCGTTGTCGGTGTAAGGAATTTCTTCATAGAGCGCAGTGCCGATGCCTTGCGCGATGCCGCCAACGATCTGGCCATCAACGATGAGCGGATTGACGACAGTACCGCAATCTTCAATCACGGCATAGTCCAAGATGTCGACCTTGCCGGTGTCTATATCGACTGCCACCACGGCAACCTGTGTAGCATAGGTAAAAAACCCGGTGTCAATGGCGGGTTCATAGGTCGCAGTAACATCTAGCAAGGGGTCTACGCCCTTTGGTAGCGACTCCTGGCGCAGGTGGGCAATGCGGCCGATTTCTTCGAAGCCTAACGAGCCCTTCGGGCCATGCACGACACCGTCTTCAAAGCGCAACTCACCGCGTTCGCACTGCAATAGGTGCGCTGCTATCAGCTCTATCTTGGCTTTCAGTAGGCGGCAAACCTTGGCTACCGCACCACCCGCCATCACCATGCTGCGTGAGGCAAATGTGCCCATGCCGAAAGCAGAAGTCTGGGTATCACCATGTCGGACGGAAACATTCATCGGGTCAACACCCAGCTCTTCATACGCCACCTGCGCTAGGGATGTTTCCATGCCCTGGCCGTGTGAGACGATGCCGACCATGAGCATCAGCGAACCATCACTCATCATGCGGGCGGTGGCAGTCTCGTAGCCGGGGATCACCGGTGTACCGCGTGAGACCCACTCGCCGCATCCGTGTGCGGTCTGCTCGGTGAAGGAGGCAAAACCGACCCCGATCAACCGGCCATCGGCTTCGCCGGTTTGCTGCCGCGCGCGGACTTTTTCAAAGTTGATCAATGCGGCTGCGCGCCGTACCGATTCGGCATAGTTGCCACCATCGAAAAACAGATTAGTCACATTGCGATAAGGCATGGCCTCCACCGGAACCATGTTTTCTATCCGAACGATGTACGGCTCGCGGCCGACGGCATGTGCAATTTCGTCGATGGTGCGCTCAATAGTGAAGCAGGCGGCAGGTCTGGCCACGCCGCGGTAGGCACCAATCGGTGACTTGTTGGTCGCTACAGTGAAAGTCCGTGCGCTGTAGTTCGGGATCAAGTAAGGGCCCGGTATATTGCGCGCAGCCATGCCGGTTTCCATGAACGGGCCGTTGGGCCAGTGCGAATATGCGCCAGCGTCGACATGAATCTCAACCTCCATCCCTAGCAATTTGCCGCGGGCGTCGGCGTAGGCCGTGACCTTGTGATGGTGTTCGCGACAATGGATTGCTGACAGCAAATGCTCGCGTTTGTCATCAAGCCAGCGGACGGGTTTTTTGAGCTTGAGTGCCAGCGCCACGACCATCAGTTCCTCTGGGTACAGCACGCGCTTGGCACCAAAACCGCCACCCATGTCCGGTGTGATCAGGTGCAGTTTGTTCTCGTCGATGCCGAGTGCCTGTGCCATGCCGACGCGGGTTTGGTGTGGCGACTGGCTACCGGTGTAGACCAGTAATTCGCCCAGCCGGTGGTCCCACATCGCCAGAATGGCACGCCCTTCTAAAGGCACTGCCGATTGTCGATTCATGCGGTATTCTCGGGTCACTGTGACAGCGGCCGCCTTGCGTGCGGAGGCGATATCCCCATAGTCTGTGTGTTTGGCAACGTAGACGTTGTCTCCCCACTCTTCTCGTATCAGCGTTGCACCCGGGCGGACGGCATCGAGCATATCGACCACTGCTGGTAATTCTTCGATTTCAACAAATACGGCGCTAGCGATGTCTTCGGCTATAGCGCGGCTTGCCCCAATCGCCATGGCGATCGGCTCACCCGCAAAACGCACCCGCTCAGATGCCAGGGCCGGATGCTCCGAATACTTGAAGCCCTCAACCTTGGGGACAGCGATGATCGGCTTGACATCTGGAAAGTCGCTGGCTTGAAAAACCTGACCTAGATACGCTTGCGGAATGTCGATGCGCTTGATGATGCCGTGCGCCGAGGGGCTTCGCACAAAAGCCACATCGATAATGCCAGGCACACGAATATCCGACACAAACTGCCCCTGCCCACGCAGGTGACGGTGGTCCTCTTTTCGGCGCAGTGGGGCGCCGATGCCTTTGCCTTGCTTGTTCAACCTTGACCTGCCTTCATAAAATGAACGGGTGCCGGTGGCTAAAGAAAATAACTCATTCTTGCTTCAGTCCCATCTCTTTGACCAGCTTGGCATATTTGGCGATGTCGTTATTGCGTTGCGCTTTGAATTCTTCCGGAGTGGTCAGGTAGGGTTCCGCGCCCAAGGTCTGCATCTGCTGACTCATTTCGGGTGAGTTCACGGCCAACTTCAATGCGTTGTTGAGCTTGTTCACGATGTCCTGCGGCAATTTGGCGGGGCCTTCAATGCCCATCCAAAAATTCATGGTGGCGGTTGGAAAGCCGGCTTCGGCGGCAGTCGGAACGTCTGGTAATGCCGTGGAACGCTTCTCGGACATGACCAGCAGGGGCTTGACTCTGCCTGAGCGGATGAAACCGATGGTCGACGGCAGCGAGTCGAACACCATCGAGACCCGGCCGGAAATTACATCTGGAAATGCTTGACCGGACGACTTGTACGGAATATGCGTCATGCGCATGCCGGTGCTGGTGCTCATGATCTGCCCGGATAGATGGCCGGTGCTGCCAGGACCTGCGGATGCGAAGCTGAGATTATCTTTTCCGGGGCCTTTTCCGTATGCGATCAGCTCTGCAACCGATTTGACGGGTAACTCATTGTTCACGACCAGCACGTTGGGAGTGACGATCAAGGTGCCGATCGGGGTGAAGTCTTCGGCGGCGCGGTAGGACAGGTCGCGGATTAGGGCCGGTGCCACAGCCACCATGGGCGGGCTGGTTAGCAAGATGGTGTAACCGTCAGCAGGCGCCTTTGCTACGAGGCCTGCCCCGAGCGTGCCACCGGCACCGCCCCGATTTTCGACAATCACGGTCTGCTGCAGTACCTTGCCAAGCGCCTGTGCAAGTACCCTGCCAACCGCATCGGATACGCCGCCGGTGGCATACGGCACAACCAGTTTGATGGGTTTGGACGGGTAGTCGCTCTGCGCAAAAGAGGACGCACAAAGCGCGCACGATGCCAGCGCTAAGGAGGCCATCTTGAACAGCCTGCGGCGGATTGGGTACTGTGTAACTTTAAACATTTGAATCTCCAATGTAGATTAAAAGGGTTAACCGAAAATCAATTTCTGATGGCTTCAGAGCGTGGCAATGGCGGTGATCTCGATCAGGCATTTCGGATCATTGAGCTCAACCTTGCCGCAGCAGCGGGTGGGGGTCTGACTGGGCGTGACCCAGGCGTCCCACACCGCATTCATGGACGCGAAATCATCCATGCTGGCCAGCCAGATTTGTGCCGACAGCAGACGTGATTTATCTGAGCCCGCCTCGGCTAAGAGAGCATCTATTTTGTCGAGTACCTGGCGAGTCTGGTCTGCCACGCCGGTGATTCGGTTGTCGGGTACTTGGCCCGATAGGTAGACGGTGCCGTTGTGCACCAGGGCGCGGCTTCGCCGCGCATTTTGGTCAATTCTCACGATGTCGCTCATGTCGCCACTCCTTGTTGTTGACTGTTGAAAATGCTTTCATTGTTCGGCGGGTTTGATTGCCAAGCCATAGGCACCGCCCCCAGCAGTCTCCATCAGGATGCGGTCCCCCGCGTTCAGGGTTTTAGGTTCAGTCGGGTCCATTTCCAAACCATTGATTAAAAGACGACCTGGTCGCCCTGCGCCTCCGCCGGCTAAGCCAGCGGGGACTGACTTGAGCTGGGTCATCAGGAAGGAGGCCGTCACCTCGCTAACATGCGTAAGAATTTCGAATTCAAAACTGATGCCATCACCGCCGTGGTGCTGCCCACGTCCGCCACTGTTACGACGGATTTCGCGGCGCAGCACCCTGATGGGAGCCAGACTCTCCATCATTTCAACTGGCGTGTTGCCCAAATTCCCGGGGAAGGACAGGGCCGAAAAACCAGCGCGACGCGCAGTCGCACCTTGTCCGGCATTTAAAAAATTGACAACGGCAAAACGTTTGCCCTGCCACTCACCAGACATCGTCATCGATGAATTCGGTGAGCCGCTCGCCCAGACCTTGTCAGGCAGAACAGCGGCCAGTGCTTTAAATACGGCAGCTGGCAGCAGGTGACCGATGGCACTGCGCCCGCCAGATGCTGCCGGATAGATCGGATTAAACAGTGAACCCAGTGGCGCTGTGGTGGTGATGGGTATAAAACAGCCTTCGTTGTTCGGGATGTCCGAGCAGAGCAGCGCTTTCAAGCCATAGACGGTGTAGGCAAAGGTGTAGATGGGCACCACATTGACAGCGCGCGCGATCTGCGGACTGGAGCCGGCGAAGTCAATGTCGATGCTGTCGCCTTTGACGCTCAGCTTGCATTGGATCACCAGGGGTGCCTCAAAACCGTCGTGCTGCACCGTAGACTGGTAAACGCCATCAGGGATGGTGCGTATAGCCTCGCGCATGGCACTCTCAGAGCGGCGGCGCACCTCTGCACCCAGCACTTGCAGGTCGACCACGTCAAGCAGTCCCTGAAGTCGGTTGGACATCATATTGCAAGCAGATACTTGGGCCCAGATGTCGCCCATGCCTTGGTCCGGAACGCGAATGTTCTGCGTGATCATCTCGATCAGTACGGTGTTAGGCTGGCCGGCGTCGAGCAGCTTCATCATTGGAATCTGAAGGCCTTCCTCGTAAATTTCGCGGCTGCTGTTGCTGCGCAGTTTGCCACCGATGTCGGGCAGATGCGAGACCACAGCTGCAAAAGCCACGAGAGATCCATCGCGGAATATTGGCATCGCCGTTGTCACGTCATGGATGTGGCCGGAGCCTTTCCACGGGTCGTTGGTGATGAAAACATCACCTGGCCGCATGGTGTTACCGGGGTACTTGTCGAGAAAATGTCGGACCGTGGCCGGCAGGCAGCCAATGAAGCCGGGCAGGCTCATGGTGGACTGGGCCAGCGATCGACCCTTGGCATCGGTCAAGACGATGGCGAAGTCATTGCCGTCGCGCACCAAGGTTGAAAAGCAGGTGCGCACAAAAGCTGCGGAAGCTTCATCCACTACGCTGATCAGCCGCTTCCACAGGATCTCTAGCTCGATCGGATCGAATCGGTCCTTTTTGGTCGCGATGACCGCGGGTTGGTCAGCAAGCAGAGATTTCATTTACTCGAATTCCTTGATAGTGACGGAGACCGTGAGGTCGGAAAGAACGGTCACATCGGAAGCGACCGGAACCACGGTGGTCGACTCCCGTTCCTCAAGGATCAGCGGTCCTTGTACAGTCTGACCGGGTTGCAGCGAATAGCGGTCATAAACATGGGCTGGACCATAGGCGCGTTTGAGCGGAAGGTAGATCTGCCGCGTGCCACGCGCTGAGGCTGTGGTCTTGACGCGGTCGTCTCCCCACTCAAAATGATGACCCCTAGTTTGTGCCCTGCCAGTCAGGCGCCACGTGATGACTTGCGGCTTGGCATTTGGCACCAAACGACCGTAGAGCTTTTGGTACTGCTCCTCGAATGAATTGAGAACGGCCTCGCCAGTTTTTTCGCTGATGCTTTCCCAGTTGATGACCACCGGTACATCTGCCCCCTGGCCGTGGTAACGCATTTCGGCGCCAATGCGCCAGCTGACGTCCTTTGCACCAGCCGTTTCGAGCTCCGCCTGAGCGTCCTTCTTGAGCGCCCCTAAGACTTGCGCGATCTGTTTCCAGTCGCAAGCGGTCAGCAGTTGCGGGTTGGACCAAGCGCGGTCTACCCGTGCGGGCGCAGCCAGCATACCTAGGCATGAGCCAGCACCTGCGGCAATCGGAATGAGTACGCGGGGTATGCGCAGTTTGCGTGCTACCTCAACGGCATGCACAGGACCTGCACCGCCAGTGGTAACCATCGTGAAATCGCGGGGGTCATGGCCATTTTCAGCGATATGAATGCGCGCCGCATTGGCCATATTTTCATTGACCATGTTGTAGATACCCCAAGCCGCATCGGTCGTTTTCACGCCCAGTTGGTCTGCCAGCCGGCTCATGGCTTTGTCTGCCTGATGGGTGTCTAACTGCATGTCACCCCCAAGAAAATTAGTGGGACTCAGGTAACCCAGCAGCAAGTCAGCATCGGTCACCGTCGGGGCTGTGCCACCAAGGCCGTAGCAGGCAGGGCCGGGAACGGAGCCCGATGATTCTGGGCCAACGTTGAGCAGGCCCAAGCGGTTGGCGTGCGCAATTGATCCGCCCCCAGCGCCAATTTCGATCAGCTCGATGCTGGGGATCAGGATGGGCAATCCTGAGCCACGTTTGAAACGTGCAACCCGGGCACATTCAAAAAAGTGAGCTACCGGCGCCTCGCCACCCACCGCAACACACGCCTTGGCGGTGGTGCCACCCATGTCAAACGCCAGTACTTGGTGCACGTTGTTTTGCCGCGCGGTGTTCAGTGCGGACAGGACGCCTGCCGCCGGGCCAGACTCCAGAAGCAAAATCGGGGCTTGAGCCGCTGACTTGGCCGAGGTGAAGCCGCCGCTGGAGACCATCACGCGCAGCGGTGCACCGGGCTCGATCTTGTCGATCCGACCTTCAAGTTCATGCAGGTAGGCTGCCACGATCGGCTTCACGTAAGCATTGGCGGCAACCGTCGAGGTCCGCTCGAACTCCTTGATCTCACACGCAAGCTCAGACGACAGCGAGATGGCGACACCTGGTAAAGCGGTCTGAAGCTGGTCGCGCAGCCGCTTTTCATGCGCATCGTTCGCGTAGGCGTGCAGCAGGGACACGGCAACCGACTCAACCCCCAGCTTTTTCAATTCAGCCGCCACGCGCTCGATCTCATCAGCCGTGAGCGGCTTCAGCGAGCTGCCATACGCGTCCAGTCGCTCATGCACTTCAACACGGCAGTCTGCATCAACCAGTGGCTGGGGCAGCACGATGTCGAGGTCATAGATGTCATAGCGCCACTCGCGGCCGATATCGAGCATGTCGCGCATGCCTTCTGTGGTTACCAACGCAGTGCGTGCCCCCTTGCGCTCGATCAAAGTGTTGGTGATCAAGGTCGTTCCATGGACAACTTCTGCCAGTGGTGGTGTGTCGATGCCCATCGACCGTGAGACCTGCTGCAGCAGGTTCAGTATCACGGTAGTGACGGCTTCGCCAGGATCGTTCGGTGTGGTGGGCGTCTTGCCAACCCAGATTCTGCCAATGGATGACAGCGTGGCCACGCCGTCGGTGAAGGTTCCACCGATATCCACGGCGACACGCAAACTGTCAGGTTTTGCGGAAGAGTTTTTCACAAGCATCAATGGAGTTTTAATAGGGGTTGGTTTATATCTGTCGTACCGCGGGGTTCATCAAGGCTCAATAGGCGACGGTGATCAGACGCTCTTCGGTCATTTCGCGTATGGCATAGGAGGGGCCTTCGCGGCCGAAGCCACTGTCCTTGACGCCTCCAAAGGGCATTACATCGACGCGTGCGCTGGAGGCTTCATTGACATGCACACCGCCAAAGTGGAGACGGCGTGCAGTTTGCAATGCGGTTGACAGGTCGCTGGTGAACAGGCCGGCGGCAAGACCGTAGGGGCTGTCGTTGGCACGCCTGACGGCCTCGTCGATCGTGTCGAACTCAAGAATGCTCAGGACTGGGGCAAATATCTCTTCGGAATACACCCGCATGGTGTCCGTCACGCCAGTCAGCACCGTTGCCGACATTACATTGCCTTCGCAAACACCCCCTGTCAGCACTGTGGCGCCTGCGGCTACAGCCTCTTGTACCCAAGCGGTGGCGCGTTGCGCATGGTGGGCGCTGATCATGGGGCCGATGATGGTGGCGGGATCAGCCGGATCACCGGCCTTCGCCGCCTTGGCTGCGGCGACGAATTTGGGAATGAATTTCGCTGCGATACGGCGATCGACAAACAACCTTTGGACCGACGTGCAAACCTGCCCGGCTTTGCGAAACCCGGCGTTGACGATCTTAGGCACTGCCATGTCGATATCGGCGTCGTGGCAGACGATGGTGCTGGCGATGCTGCCAAGTTCTAACTGCGTACCGCGTAAGCCAGCGGCCTGCTGAATTTCGCGACCGACTTGTGTACTGCCGGTGAAGGCGTAATAAGCAATACGTTGGTCCTGCAGTAGTTGGCGGCCAATCTGGGTGCCCGCGCCATTGACAAGCGCTAGCAACGCGGGTGGCAGGCCTGCCTCAAGTAATATTTTGCACAGCTCGACGGCAGTCAGTGGCGTCAGGTTCGACGGCTTGAGCACGACGGCATTACCGCCCGCCAGTGCTGGCGCCACCTTATGCGCTACTGTGTTGAGTGGCGAGTTGAAAGGCGTGATTGCACAGATCACACCGCGCGGTACGCGCACCGTGAAGCCAAGTCGGTTTTTCATGCCAGCGGCAGCTTCCATGGGAACCAATTCACCGTTCAGGCGCTTGGCTTCGTCGGCCGACAACTCTAAGGTCTGAACGCAACGGCGAACTTCGTTGTCAGCATCAGGTTTTGTGAAGCCGGCCTCGTCACGCATAAGACCTGACAGTACCGCCATACGGCCTTCAGTCAGGCGCGCCGCTTGTGCCAGGATCTGGAATCGTTCATATGGACTCAGACTCGAAGCTTGAACACCGGCCAGAGCGCCGGTGACAGCCTCATCGACCTGTGTGGCAGAGGCGACTGCCATTTGACCGTAGACACGGCCCTGGAACTTTTCGGTCAGCGTCTGTGTCGATTCGCCATCAACCCACTTACCCCTGATAAGAAGTTGGGACATGGACTGTACCTAGTGGTTCGACGCCAGCGCCTGCATGAAGCCCAGACGAATCTTGACGGGATCGCGCTCAGTCGTGCCGGCAGGTTTCTGGTCATCGATGCGAGCCGCGATGAACCGAGGGCCATCGCCCTTCAGTGCGAGATCGATGAGAGCTTCGAAATGTGCATCATCCGTGGCCCAGTCGCTCTGCACCAAGCCTGCGCCACGCGCCATGCTGACAAGGTCGACGGTGCTGGTTGTCAGTGTGGCCTGCTTGCCGGTGATCTGGTACATGCCATTATCAAAGACGATGATGGTGAGATTTTTCAGCGCGGTGGCAGCCGCCGTGCCAAGCGAGCCAAGCTGCATCAGCAGCGAGCCGTCACCTTCAAGCGCAAAAACACGGCGCTTGGGCTGGGCCAGCGCCACGCCAAGAGCAATCGGTGCCGTCAGCCCCATGCTGCCGAGCATGTAAAAATTTTCGGGTCGCTGACCACTGGCCCACAGGTCAAAATTGTTGTTACCAATACCGCCAATGACGGCTTCGTTTGCGGTGAGCTTACCGACCAGACGGCGCGTCAGATCTGAGCGATTCATGATTCGGAGAGTGCTGCGGAAGTTTGATTTTTGAGGTGCCATGGTCACTCCGGGTATCAGTTGGATCGCTTGGTTAAGAGCGGAGACAAAATCATCGCAGCCGGCGCCTGTGTTGAAAAAGCCTGCTTGATCATGTTGTCGACGATGAACTCGACGTCGTCGAGCCGCTGAATGGCGAAGTGCTCGATTCCCAGCGACTCAAGCACGGGACGCATGGTGCGGCAAACGATGGCCTGGCCGATCTGATGGTCGCCCAGCGCGCCACGCTCTGAAATCATCATGAGCAGTGGTATCTGGAACGGGACTACCAGCGACGCCAGCACATTGGGCAGTGTGGCGAAGCCGCTGGTCTGCATCAGCACGATGCCGCGCATACCGGCCATGTAGCTGCCGGCTATGATGCCCACCGCTTCTTCTTCCCGCGCCGGCGCGAGCACCGTGAAGTAGGGATCAGCATGGACTGCGCGGATGAGTGGCGACAAGACGTTGTCAGGAACGTAAGTGACGAGTCTGATGTCGTTGGCTTTGAGCAACCGGACGACGATGTCGTACCAAGTTTCCGGTCCAGTGGCTCGTTGTGGTTCAGCGGACATGATGTGGCCTGTAAGGTTTGGCGATTAACACAGGTTTCAGCTTCAAAGACTGAAACAGTCAAATAATCTTAGGGGGCACTATTGATTTTTACAAACAACAAATTTCGCTGTATTGTTCTGTTTTACTGATGGATATACAAGGCAGTTCATGGCCCTCATACTGGCTTTTTCTTGACTTCCCCTACCGATGGCGTAGGGGAAGTGATGTAAGTACCTCGGCCGCTGGCAATCAGTGCACCCGCTAGGTCGTAAATCTGTGCTTCGCAGGTAGAAAACTGCTTGCCGAGTTTGATGACTCGGCCTTTGACAATCAAATCGCCAGGTTTGGCCAGGCGGTGGTAGTCCACCCGAATGTCCACCGTCGGCACCGGGCCGCCCATCTGCCGGACCAGGGAAAAGTCAGCTGCAAAGTCGATCAGCGCGGCCAGAATCCCGCCATGCGTCTGCATCAGCGTCGGGCTGGTCACCCATTCGGGGCGCCAGGTGGCACGAGCCTCGAGTGTGTCGTCTCCAATGGCCAGCACCTTGATGCCAAGCCAGGACAGGAAGGGGCGTACATTCACGAACTCCTGCAATTCATCGACTGTCATGTCTGACGCTCGCTTTCTGGTTGAGGGGACTCTTTCGCGAGTTGCTTGGCTTGGTCTTCCAACACCTTGCGGTCGATCTTTCCGACGGTGTTGAGTGGCAGGCTGTCGACGAAGTAAACCCGGCGGGGGTGCTGATAGGGCGGGCCATTACTGAGCGCGTGCTGCTTGATCTCAGCTTCGGTCAAGGCCGTTCCTTTGCGCCTGACGATGAAGCTCACGGGCAGGGTGTGTTTGATATCGTCGGCAATCGGTACCACCACAGCCTGCTCAATGTCGGCATGGCGCTCGAGCATCAATTCCACTTCTAAGGGATAGATGTTGTTGCCGCCGGAGACGAACATGTCGTCCGAACGCCCGACAAAGTAATACCAGCCTATCTCGTCACGGCGCAAAACATCACCGGTGTAGTACCAGCCATTGCGAAAGCGCTTGGCATTTTCTCCAGGGTTTTTCTGGTAGCCGTTCATCATCCCTGGGCTTTTGACCTCCAGTACCCCGAAGTTCTCGTTCTCGCCTTCGACAAGTCGAAAATCGTTGCCGGCGATGGGATAGCCGATCGAATGCCGGGGACGCTGCAAACCCTGGGGATGGGGGCCAAACAAGGCCGAACCAGTTTCTGTAATCCCAAAAATCTTGACGATCTTGGCGTTGGCAAACTGGGTTGCCACTTCGTCCACTAATACGTCCGAAGCAGGCGCTCCGCCCATGGTGGCGAGCCGGACAAAGGAGTAATCCTTGCCGGCGAGAAGATCGCGTTGTTGCAGCATCATCGCGTAAATGGTGGGGACACCCGAGACCACGGTGACCCGATAGTGCGTGATGGCCTCGACATAGATCCGTGCGTCGAACTTCTTCATCAGGACCACGCTGGATCCACCGACCAGGACACATTGCATGGAGTTCTGTGCATGCATGTGATAAAGGGGTGCGGCCACGATCATACGGTCGGAAGGACAGAACTCCCGACCCCTGGAGATAGTGTGCGCCACGAAGTGATGCGCACGATGGGAAATGATGGCACCCTTGGGCTTGCCGGTGGACCCCGATGTGTAGACATGAAAGGCTATATCGTCCCCCGCGGGGATGATGGGGGTCAACGCTCCGGGGTCCAGAAATGCCTGGAACTCGGGTGAATCGATGATCAGGTGATGGACCGCTGAAGGGCACTTGGCCAGCAAGGATTCGTCACAAAAAACAAGCTCCACATCCGAGTTGTTGATCACCCAGGCGATGTTGTCTTGCGTCAGCTGAAAATTGATCAATACCGGTACGATGCCAACTCGCATCGCACCGTAGTAAATCTGGATGAACCAGGCAGAGTTGCTCGCCAGCAGGCCGATTTTCTGACCCCTCTGCAGGCCGCGCGCCAGCAAGCCACGTGCCACGGCATCGCAATTGGCGTGGTAGCTGGGGTAATCAATCTCGACCGGGCGCTGTGGGTCGGACAAGTCGATGATGATGGGGCGTTTCTCATGCCGGTATTCAGCCCCCAGCATGCCTAGATTTTTATTGAGTGAACTCATATTTCGATGATCACTTTTCCAAAAACGCGACGCTCCTCCAATAAGAGCAAACCTTCAAAAGCATTTTCTAGAGTGAAGACATGTTCAATGACGGGGGCCAGTCTCTTCTCGGCTACAAACTGCAGGCAAGCTTTGATGTCTTCTGGTACATAAGCGCGCGATCCGATGATTTCCATTTCGCGGAACCAGATGAACCTGACGTCTACCTCGCAAAGGTGGCCCGCGGTGGAGCCGCACGTTAGGATCCGACCATCTACGGCCATGCAGCGCTGCGTTGGAATCCACGTATCACCACCGGTGAAATTGATTGCAACATCCACGCCTTTTTTTTCTGTGGCGGCCCACACCGCTTTTGAAAAATCCGGGTTGTCCGCATAGTTGATGACATGGTCGGCCCCTAGCGCTTTGAGCTTCTGCCCTTTTTCTTCGCTGCTGGTGCATGCATAAACTTCGCATCCAACCATCTTGGCAAACTGCAGGCAAGAAACCCCAACACCGCCGCTGGCACCCAAGATAAGCACCTTTTCACCTTTTTTTAGACGTCCGCGTGTGAACAGCATGCGATGGGACGTGCCGTAGGCTATCGGCAGCGCTGCGGCTTCCTGAAAAGACACATCCTCGGGTATTTCGATCAATTGGCGTTGGTCGACAGAGATGAACTCGCACAGACCGCCGTTGCCGTTTTCGCCCAGGACGCCGCCCTTCGGAAAGCGTGGAAACAGCACAACACGTTTGCCAACCCAATCGGTGGAGACACCTTCCCCAACAGCTTTAACGATGCCTGACACGTCGCCACCCGGAATGCGGGGCATTTTGGTGGGCATGTCTGGCATGCCATGCAGCACGAAAACATCCATGTAGTTCAGACCGCACGCTTTGATTTCGACCAAGGCGTGGTTTGACTCCGGTTCTGGAATTGGCCAGTGCGCCAGTTTCATCTGGTCGACGCCACCGTGCTGTTGGATGGCGATCACTTTCATCGTCTGGGGCATGGCTATCTTTCTTTGTCGGAACCGTTTTACGTGGAGCGTTGGAGTCAAATTATTTTCATCCGAAGTCTAAGAGCTGCAATGGATCGCTACAAATTGCTTTTTCCCCTTTGATTAATCATTTTTGCCGATAGATCCAGCTTGATTAACTCGCGGCTTAAACACGGTCAAACTTCAACAATTGCATGCTGAGTATTCGAAACAATGCATTAATCGGTGAACAGCAATAGTCGGCAAAAACTGAAGATTTTTGATGGCTAGCAAGCTAGCGTCGCCGCTTTTTAGGCTTCAACCTTGGCTACATCACTTGATATATAGGTCAAGACGAACAATCGATAAGAATTTAGAGTTTGTGAATCTCTTATTTGGCAACTAAGCTTTTTCCACCGAATCTGCACGGTCTATGGGCTGCACTGTTTTTTTTTATTGCTACTTTAAGTTTGTAATTAAATATATTTTTAACAGTTATGGGTTAAGCGATTTGCGTATCGCCTATTTACGGAGCAAAGATCCAATGAATTCAATGTCCAAAACATTCGCCTCGATCGTATTTTTGATTGGTGCGGTCTCAACTCCCGCCTCCCCGAGCATGGCTGACACCTTTGCCACGAAGCCAATCCGGGTTATCGTAGGCTTTGCGCCTGGTGGCAGCGCCGATGCCGTTGCACGCGTCCTTCAACCCAAGCTAGCCGAGCGGCTTAAGCAGCCCTTAATCATTGAAAATCGTCCGGGGGGCGGCGGCACAGTGGCAACGGAGGTACTTGTCAAGTCGCCTCCCGACGGTCACGTCATCAGTTACGCGACCATGGGTGCGCTTTCGGTCAACCAGTTCCTCGGCAAGCTCAACTACGACCCTCTCAATGACGTTGCGCCGCTGTCGGTCGGCGCGGTATTCACCAATATTTTGGTGGTTAACTCGCAGAGCGATATTAAGACGCTCGCCGACTATGTGCGCAAGGGTAAGGTTAGGAATTCGAACCTCCATTTCGGCTCGGCGGGCATAGGCACTATCAACCACCTTGCAGGTGAAATGCTCAAGTTGCGTGCAGGTTTGTCGGGTGATCACGTTTCCTACCGAAGCGGAGCGCTAGCCATTAACGATTTGCTAGGCGGTTCGCTTCCCTCCATGTTCGGGAGCCCGGTCGACGTGTTGGCGCACATCGAGAGCGGCAAGCTTCGCGCCATCGCAACCACTGGACTGAAGCGCCATGAGTCCCTTCCTAACGTGCCTACTGTGGCAGAAAGCGGTTACCCTGGATTTGAGGCGTTAAATTGGAGCGCTTTTATCGCGCCAAAGCAGACGCCGATCGGTACCATCCGACAGTTGAACCTCGCGATCGTTGCAGAGTTGTCCGATCCCGCCACCGTGGAGCAACTCAAAAAGATGGGCCTCGATGCCGCACCAAGCACACCTGAGGAAGCAGGCGCCTTTATCCGACGCGAGGCTGCCAAATGGGGCGATATAGTGAAACAAACAGGCATCAAGGTTGATTGAAACACCCCGGCCCACTAATCCTTTTATCCACTAAGACCTATGGCTACTATCGACCACTTCGAAGACCACTGCTGGAAGGACCTTATCCCCCAGCAAGATATCGAACTCTACGCGCCCTATGCTCGCGAGACCTTCGTCGGCCCTCGAGCAGCGCTATTGGTCATCGACCTTTACGACCTCGCGTATAGAGGCGGGGCTGGCTCACCCTATGAGCTTGACAAGTCTTACCCCAACAGCTGCGGTATTTTCGCGCACCGTGCAATCGAACCGACGCGACGGCTTATAGCTGCAGCACGCACAGCTAACCTACCAATTTTCTATTGCACGCAGGATGTACGCCCAAATAACCGTCCTGCGGGCGCAAACTCTACCCGCAGGGCCCTGCCGCAGCAGACAGCCGAAGACTTTGAGATTTACTCAGCGTTTGCACCTGCGCCCCAAGATGTGGTGATCCGCAAGCAGCGCGCGAGCGTCTTCCAGGGCACGCCATTGATGTCGCACCTCACGCTGCTCGGCGTACGCAGCCTGATCGTGTGCGGCGAAAGCACGTCGGGTTGCGTGCGGGCGAGCTCGGTTGATGCGTACTCGTTCGGCTTCCATGTTTCGCTTGTCGAGGAGTGCACTTATGACCGCTCGGAGTTCATCCATAAAGTAAACCTGTTCGACCTGCACCATAAGTACGTCGACGTGATGCACCTCGATGAGGTAGAGGCGACGCTACTGGGTATTTCGAAGTAGGCGAAAACTACAATATTGCTAATATTTGAATTCTGGGCTGCTTTCGGTTTCAAAGACACTTTGTTAAGGTGTCAAATGAAAAGGGCGGTTACAAATTGAGACGAGAAGGAAATTCAGCCGGGAGTTCAAGCTTGAGGTTGAGAAGAAGTTCAAGGGTAGGGGCGTTGCTGCCAGACTGAACCGCACCTGGTTTTGATGATGCTCCAACGTTTGAGAAAATGGAGCCATTAACAAGAAATCAAATAGTTCCTCACTAGAGGTCCGCGAACGCGCTGTTCGGAGGGTTCAAGAGCACTGGGCGAGGCCCGTGTTGCTGGAATGCTGGTATTGGCCATCACTTTTTGTTTCATCAGGAGAAACCATGACGCCCTATGACCGCTTAAAACTGCTTGGTCTGGAACTACTCACCCCAGCTTTGCCGGTTGGCAATTACGTACCCTTTGTTTTTGCTAATGGCTTTCTTTACCTGTCGGGCAAGGGTCCGCGCAAGGCCGATGGCTCAAAGCACACCGGTAAGGTCGGGGCCGATGTGACTGTGGAGCAGGCCTATCTGCATGCACAACTAGCGGGCCTAAACCTACTTTCAGTGGCGCACATGGCGCTGGGCGACCTGGGTCGGGTGCGCCGTGTGGTTAAGGTGCTGGGCATGGTGAATGCGATCCCCACCTTTGCCGATCACCCAAAGGTCATTAACGGCTGCTCTGACTTGTTCGTCAACGTCTTTGGCGAGGTCGGCAAACACGCCCGTTCAGCGGTTGGCATGGGCTCGCTCCCCGGTAATATTTCGGTCGAAATCGAGGTCATATTGCAGGTTGATGGCTAGCCGATAAAGGTGAACTCGTATTAAAGCGGGGTGGCATGCAATGCATCCTCCATCCCTGGATTAGACAAACCGAAACACTACTGCAACAAGTGAATGCGCAGAATCGTCTCGAGGGCAAAGGTCTGACGACCGCGTTTGGCGCCCGTGCCTGTCGGCGCGAAGACATGTTGGGTGTGGCCGAAAAGATTCAATCTTGGATTCAGGAAAACCGTATGGCCTTACACCTGGTTTTGCTTTTTCACCGCTGTAGGCTGCTGAAGCTGAGTTTGTCCCCCCGCAGTTCTAACCGATGATGATTGCACCTGACAGACTTCTTATGGTTTTGCATTCCAGCATGCCATCGCTTACCGGGGCAGGGCAGTGGTGCGCAGCAAAAATTTATATACATTGGCCAGATCCAACCAAAACTCTATACACATTGCGGGTATTCGGTGAAAACTCCATACACTTTGTTGCAGGCCGAGACCGGTTGATGGCTTGGGTGAGCGTTCAAAACGGTCAAGCGTAAAAAGTCTTTACGCTTGATGTGCTATAAGTTCAAACAGGGCCGAAAAAATATTACTTTGTAAGTATGTGTGTATACTACATCTATACTACTTCAAGGCATTTGAAAGTGGCTAAGTTGTTGTTTTTAAATAGGAAAATGGTGAAATGTAGGAGTTTTCACACTGCAGGGGTCGCAAGTTCGAAACTTGGATCTCCAACCACAAATTACCCAATGAAATCAAGCACTTAGAGGCGACTCTAGGTGCTTTTTCTTATGTTTAAAGTTGTATGGTCCGGGTTTACTACTTCTCATAGATTTTTTTGTGTCTTCTGCTTGTTTTGAACTGCTACCAGCTTAATTTTTGTAAACGCAGTAATTGCCTTGGCCAACGTAGCCGAAAGGACAAGTAGCTTTATTTTTAAGAAAAGCCGCTTTAGCGTTTTGGTTGGCTACACAGTAGTTGCCTTCACTGGCGTAGTCTTTTGGACATACCCCGTGCTTGGGAATCGCCAACTTGGCCCCAGCGCCGGGAGCGCAAAAATTTCCCTTCGTCACGTAATCCGAAGGGCAGCTACCTTCTCTGGGGATAGGCTTCGGTTCAGGTAGCTGCGCGTGCGCATGAAGTAGAACGCTAAGAGAAAGTGAGCCTACGAAGGCTTTTTGCATGATCGTCATAAGGCATTTATCCTTTGATTGACGGCGACAAGTTAACTACACAATCAGGCTGGGTCTCAATCTTCAGTTTTCAGATGTTTTTTTGCGATTGCCAAA
>CAMBWM010000007.1 GCA_945871335.1 Polaromonas sp. YR568
GTCTGCCAGGTGATCGGCTCGATGTAGGTGACGTCGGCAGTCGCCGGGTCGGTCATGATGGTGGCGGGGTTGCTGTTGATCAGAATGACCTTGTAGCCCTCTTCCCGCAGGGCCTTGCAGGCTTGCACGCCGGAGTAGTCAAACTCGCAGGCCTGACCGATGATGATGGGGCCGGCCCCGATGATGAGGACCGATTGAATGTCTGTGCGCTTGGGCATTATTGAACTCCGGCAGTCGGTGCTGCGGCCTCCATCAACGCGGTGAAGCGGTCGAACAGGTAGGCAATGTCATGAGGGCCTGGCGAGGCTTCAGGGTGACCCTGAAAGCAAAACGCCGGCTTGTCGGTGCGGGCCAGACCCTGCAAGGTGCCGTCAAACAGGCTGATGTGGGTGGCACGCAGATTGGTGGGCAGGGATTTTTCGTCCACCGCGAATCCATGGTTCTGGCTGGTGATGCTGACGCGCCCAGTGTCCAAGTCCTTGACGGGGTGGTTGGCACCGTGATGGCCGAACTTCATCTTGAATGTCTTGGCACCACTGGCCAGCGCCATGATCTGGTGACCCAAACAAATACCAAAGGTCGGAATGCCGGTTTCGATCAGCTCACGGGCGGCAGCAATAGCGTAGTCACAAGGCTCAGGGTCGCCGGGGCCGTTGGATAGAAAAATGCCGTCCGGCTTGAGTTTGAGCACCTCAGCGGCAGGCGTCTGCGCCGGCACGACAGTGATGCGCGCGCCCCGCTCGGCGAGCATGCGAAGAATGTTTTTCTTGACGCCAAAGTCATAGGCGACCACATGGAACTTCGGCGCGCTTTGCACGCCGTAACCCGAACCGAGTTTCCACTCTGTTTCGGTCCATGGATAAGATTTTTGGACAGACACCACTTTGGCCAGGTCTTGCCCGCTCATGCTGGGCGCGGTCTGCGCTGCAGCTACGGCCTTGGCGATCGCTGCGGGACTAACCGCCTCGCCGGCGGCCAGGGCCATGATGCAGCCGTTTTGCGCACCGTGAGTGCGCAGGTGGCGGGTCAGTTGGCGGGTGTCGAGGTTGGCAATTGCCACCGTGCCCTGGCTGACCAAGTACGCAGACAGTGACATTGTCTGGCGAAAGTTGGAGGCGATAAGGGGCAGGTCTTTGATGATGAGGCCCGCTGCATAGACTTTGCCGGCTTCGACGTCTTCGAGATTGACGCCGTAATTGCCGATGTGCGGGTACGTCAAGGTGACGATCTGCTGGCAGTAACTGGGGTCCGTCAGGATTTCCTGGTAGCCGGACATGGCGGTGTTGAAGACCACCTCACCCGTGGTGGCACCGGGGGCGCCTATGGAATTGCCGATAAAGACCGTGCCGTCTGCGAGCGCCAAAATGGCGGAAGGGTTGGTTCCCTGTAGAGACAAAAGCACTGGGTTCTCCGTGTGGTTACGGTTCGCCCAAGCGTGCACAAAAAGGTCTGGTGAAAGACACTGATTGACGGTTATTGGAAGGTTTTTGGCTTGACTTGGCGCTCGGGCGAAGCTGGTTTAGAAAAGCCACTGATTATAGCCGAGCCCGGGGACTGGTTCAGCTTCCTTGGGCCGCAGATGCACTCGCGTAAAGGCAAATGGCTGCTGCGGCACCCACATTGAGCGACTCCTCACCGCCCGGCTGGGCGATACGCACCGACAAGCGCGCCATGGCCGACAAGCCTGCACTGACACCCTGCCCTTCATGGCCCATGACCCAGGCGCAGGGTGAAGGCAGTTTCTGCTGATGTAAAAATGCGCCTTCATGCGAGCTGGTCACCACCAGCGGCACGGCCAAGGCTTGCAGGTCTTCAAGCTCCAGTCCTTCGATCAGCTGAAGTCCGAAATGCGCGCCCATGCCGGCGCGTAGCACCTTGGGTGACCAGAGCGCGGCCGTGCCTTTGAGCGCCAGCACCTGCCCGAAACCAAAGGCTGCCGCGCTTCGCAAAATCGAGCCCACATTGCCGGCGTCCTGCACGCGGTCAAGCACTACTGTGGCGGCGTCTGCTTGCAAAGCGGGCGCTGCCGGCAATGTCATCACAAAACCCATGGCGGCCGGTGACTCCAGGGCGCTGAATTCGGGCCACAGGGCATCGGCAATCACCAAGGTCTTTCCGGCTGCGGCCGACCACTGGGCAGGAGCCTGCGGCCAGAAAGATTCAGAAAAAACGGCTGCTTGCGGCGACCAGCCACGCGCTAAAGCGGCGCGGCACAGATGGTCACCTTCCAGCCAGACCTGCCCTTCCTTGCGGTAGGCCGTGCTGTCATGCGCGAGTTTGCGCAAGGTCTTGATGAAAGGATTAGCACGTGAAGCAACGTGGGTGGGCTCGCCAGGCCCTGCGATGTTGCCTGGAAAGCTCATTGCAAGACCCGCGCAACCGGCGCAAATGTCCGCCGGTGTTCAGGGCAGGCACCATGCTGCTGCAAGGCGACAAGGTGCTCTGCTGTGCCATAGCCCTTGTGCGATGCAAAGCCATACTGCGGATACGCCAAGTCCATTTCCTGACACCAGCGGTCTCGCCAGACTTTGGCCAGGATGGAGGCCGCAGAAATAGCGGGCACCAAGGCGTCACCCCCGACAATCGCTTCGGCGACGATGACCAGGGTCGGAATGCGGTTACCGTCGACCAGCACCTTGGCAGGTTTTAAGCGCAAGCCCTCCACCGCGCGCCTCATGGCCAGCATGGTCGCCTGTAGGATATTGATCTCGTCGATTTCAGCCGCCGAGGCCTGAGCAATTGAAAAGCACAAAGCCTTGGCGCGAATTTCGTCATACAACTTTTCTCGGCGCAAGGCCGTGAGTTTTTTGGAGTCGGCCAAACCCTTGATCGGGTGCAGATCGTCAAGAATTACAGCGGCCGCCACCACAGGGCCCATCAAAGGGCCGCGGCCGGCCTCGTCTACACCGGCCACCAGACCGGGAACATCCCACACCAGGGGCGCTTGCTCAGCTTGCAAGAATTTTTTCGATCGCATCTGTTGCCAATTGAGACGTGTCGCGCTGCAGTTGAATATGCAATGCGGTGAATTTTTTCTGCACTTCGCTTATTTTCGCAGGCCTTGTCTCGACTGCTTGCAGCCAGTCGATGACCCCAGAGGCCAGCGCCGCTGGCGTTGCCGCATCTTGTAAAAATTCAGGAACCACAAACTCGCCACACAAAATATTGGGCAAGCCGACCCAGGGCTGCAGCTTGAGCCGGCCCTTGAGCCACCACGAAAGCCGGTTCATGCGGTAGGCAATCACCATCGGGCGCTTGAACAAGGCGGCTTCGAGCGTAGCCGTGCCGCTGGCGATCAGCGTGACATCGCAGGCGGCCAACACTGTGTGCGACTGGCCATCGACAATTTTAAGTATGCCTGCCAAGCCAGCGGCAAGCGTCATACGCTGCAGCTCGGCATTGAACCTGGGCAGGGCCGGCACAATGAATTGGGTGCCAGGACGATGATGGGCAATCAAAGCCACTGCCGCGAGGAATATGGGGGCCAAATGGTCAATCTCCGCTTGCCGGCTTCCCGGAAGCACAGCCACCACAGGACGGTCCAGCGCCAGTCCCAGGGCCAGACGGGCCACGCCTTGGTCTGCCTGCATGGGAATCATGCTCGCCAAAGGGTGACCCACATAGGTGGCCGCAATCCCATGCTGCGCCAACAAAGCGGGCTCAAAAGGGAAAAGGCACAGCACATGGTCCGCACTGCGTTTGATTTTCTTCACACGCTCAGGCCTGGAGGCCCAAATCGAAGGGCTGACAAATTGAACCGTCTTCACACCAGCCTGGCGCAGCGATGCTTCTAGGTCCAGATTGAAATCAGGCGCATCAATGCCAATAAACACATCCGGGCGTCGGGCCAGCAGGCGTTGTTTTAAATCACGGCGTATGCCAGCGATCTCACGGTAGTGCAGAAGCACGTCCACGTAACCGAGGACGGCGAGTTTTTCACTGGGCCACAAAGCCTTGAAGCCGAGGGCCTGCATCCGCACGCCGCCAATGCCTTCGGTTTCCAACCCAGGCCAGCGCTTTTGTAAGCCGCTAAGCAGTAAGCCTGCGAGCAAATCACCGGAGGTTTCTCCGGCAACCATCGCCAAGCGCGGGCTGTGCGGGGTTGCCTCCAAACCAACATGAGGCGCTAACACGACAGGTGATGTAGGCGCACCGGCCATTGACAAATCAGCGCACGATACCGCGCTGCGGCGAAGTTCCGGCCAGGAAATCAAGCATCATGGCCACGTCGGCTTGGGCCTCGGGATGGCTTTGCGTCAGGCTAGCAATGCGCTCTTTGGCTTGTTCAAGCGTCAGCTCATCACGGTAAAGCGCACGCTGCATGGCTTTGACGGCGGCAATCCGATCAGGTGAAAAACCGCGCCGGCGCAAGCCTTCAAAGTTCATCGATCGCGCGGCAGCAGGCTGCCCCTGGCACATCACAAAAGGCGGCAGATCAGCAAAAAGCAAGGAGCACATGGCCGTCATGCTGTGGGCGCCGAGACGTACAAACTGATGCACTACCGTGAAGCCACCCAAAATAGACCAGTCACCCACATGCACATGGCCGGCGAGTTGGGAATTGTTGGCAAAGATCGTGTGATTCCCCACCACGCAGTCATGCGCGAGGTGAACGTAAGCCATGATCCAGTTGTCGTGACCCACTCGGGTGACGCCAGCATCGCCGGGCGAGCCAATGTTGAGAGTGCAAAACTCACGGATGGTGTTTCGATCACCAATCACCAACTCACAGGGCTCACCCGCATACTTTTTGTCCTGCGGAATAGCACCGATAGAGTTGAACTGAAAAATCTTGTTGTCACGGCCTATGGTGGTGTGACCCTCGATCACGCAATGCGCACCGATGCTCGAACCGGCACCAATACGAACATGCGGGCCCACCACGCTATAAGGCCCTACGCTGACAGATTCATGGAGTTGCGCATGTGAATCAACCAGCGCGGTAGGATGAATGGCTGTCACCTGGTACTCCTTGAATCAGGGCAGCGTGCGCATGGTGCACATCAGCTCGGCTTCGCAGGCGAGCTGTTCATCTACTCTGGCAGTGCCTTTGAACTTGAATATGCCCGACTTCATGCGCTCCAGAGAAACATCCATCACCAGTTGATCGCCCGGCTCAACTGGGCGCTTAAAACGCGCACCATCAATGCCGGCAAAATAATAAATTGTCTTTTCACTGGGGGTGGTGCCCAGGGCATCAAAAGCCAGCAAGGCCGCCACCTGGGCCATCGCCTCGAGCATCAGCACGCCCGGCATGACAGGGCGGTGCGGAAAGTGTCCGACGAAAAAAGGCTCGTTGATGGTGACGTTTTTAATGGCCTTGATACGTTTGCCTTTTTCAAGCTCCAGCACCCGGTCTACCAGTAAAAAAGGGTAGCGGTGCGGCAGTTGCTTGAGAATCTCGTGAATGTCCATCATGGCTGTTCTTTGGTTGCGGGCACAGCAGTGGGCAGCTGCAGCGCAATGTGTTTTTCAACTTGTTTGAGCCGGTCGCGCAAACTGTGCAGATGCTTGAGAGTGGCCGCATTCTTCTCCCAAGTGGCATTGTCGTCGACAGGAAAGAAGCCGCTGTAGTGACCCGGCTGAAGAATCGAGCGCGTGACAACGGTTGCCACCGAAATATTCACGCGATCGGCCAGCGTCAAGTGCCCCAGAATCATGGCCGCACCACCGATGGTGCAATGCGAGCCAATTCGAGCGCTGCCTGCAACACCCACACAGCCGGCCATGGCCGTGTGAGCACCGATATGCACGTTATGTCCGATCTGGATCAGGTTATCGAGTTTGACGCCGTCCTCGATCACAGTGTCATCCAGAGCACCCCGGTCAACGCAGGTATTGGCACCAATCTCCACATCATTGCCGATGCGAACGCGGCCAAGCTGCTCAATTTTCTCCCAGCCACCAGCATGTGGCGCAAAACCAAAACCATCCGCGCCAATCACAACGCCGGGATGAAGAATGCAGCGCTCACCAACAAGACAGCGTTCGCCCAAAGTAACCCTGGCGGCCAAACGACTGCCAGCACCTACCTGAGCATCGCGCCCGATCACGGTGTGTTCACCAATGCGCACGCCCGCCGCAATCACCGCCCCGGCCGCAATGCAAGCAAAGGCACCCACGAAAACCTCATCGCCAATCTGCGCTAAAGGGTCAATGCTGGCAGTTGAATGAATGGTCGCAGCAGGCAACACTTCATGATGCAGCTTCCATAGCTGGGTCACGCGGGCAAAGTAGCGATAAGGATCACTGACCACAATGCAAGCACCGCGCGCCAGCGCTGCCTCCTTGAATTGCGGGGGAACAATCACGCAAGAAGCCGCCGATGCGGCAAGTTGGCCTAAATATTTAGCGTGGCTGATAAAACTAAGCGAGTCGGGTGTGGCTGCCTCTAATGAGGCCAGGCGTTGAATCTGCGTCTGGGCATCAGCGAGCAACTCAGCATCGAATTCGCCGGCAAGTGCACCGGCAATTTCACTCAGGCTCAGAGACACGCTGCGCCGTACCCGGGAGATTTACCGGACGTTGCCGGCATTCAAGGCCTTGATCACCTTGTCAGTGATGTCATGCTTGGCGTTGACATACACGGCTTCTTGCAAAATCAGGTCGTACTTTTCAGCTTCTGCCAAAGACCTCACCACCCGGTTAGCGCGCTCGATGACGAGCTGCAGCTCTTCGTTTTTACGGCTGTTGAGGTCTTCCTGGAACTCACGGCGTTTGCGCTGGAACTCACGGTCTTGCTCGACCAATTGACGTTGGCGTGTATTGCGCTGACTCTCCGACAAAGTCGGTGCGTCGCGCTCCAGCTTTTCAGATTGCGTCTTGATCTGGCCACCCAAGTCAGCAATCTCTTTTTCACGCTTAGAGAATTCCTGCTCAAGCTTGACTTGCGCAGCCTTGGAGGTGTTGGCCTCTCGAAAAATGCGGTCCAGATTGACAATGCCGACCTTGAACTCCTGCGCACTGACAGCAGCGCCGGTCAAAGGCAACAAAATGCAGACGATGAGATGACGTAGAGAAAAAGTCATTAGAAAGCTGTACCGATCTGGAATTGGAGTGCCTGTATTCTATCGCCAGGTTCTTTGCGCAGAGGTTTGGCAAAAGCAAGACGCAAAGGGCCGACCGGGGAGATCCAGCTGATGCCAACGCCCGTTGAAGCCCGCAGCTCGGCCAAGCTGTAGTTGGCTGACTCCTTGAACACATTGCCGGCATCTACAAAAGCAAACATGCGCAAGGTACGGTCATTGCCCGCACCTGGAAATGGGGCAATGAATTCGGCATTGAGCGTGATTTTCTTAGGACCGCCAATGGCCGTCCCGCTCTCATAAGGGCCCAAAGAGCCCTGCTCGAAACCTCGAACCGAGCCCAAGCCGCCGGAGTAGGAATTCTTGAACACCGGGAAAGCCTGGCCTCTCAGACCGGCACCCCAACCCAACTCGCCGTTAAGACCAATGGTGAACTGCTTGTTAAGCGGAATGTACTGCTGAATTTGATAAGTTGCGCGCAAGTAGCGAATGTCTGCCGCAATGCCCCAGTCACCGTTAACACGCTGGAAGAGGCCCCGGGTAGGCACCAGGGCGCTGTCACGAGTGTCACGCGACCAGCCAATGGTCAGTGGTACAGAGGTGCTTTTGGCGCCGTAGTTATTAACTTGCAACTGCCAAGTCGTCGGCAAAGCGATGGCGCCCTCGCGTATATGCAGAGACTCAACACCACCCCCAAAGTAAACCGTATCGGTTTCAGTGAAAGGCACACCAAAGCGCAAGCTGGCACCGTTGGTGACCAGGGAATAGTCGCCCAACTGTCCGCTCAAAGGCTTGGTGGTGCGGCTAAAGAGGTCAATCGTGCGCGACACGCCATCGGCCGTGAAATAAGGGTCTGTGGTGCTGACCACGAGTTGTCGGCTGGACTTGCTGGTGTTGACTTCCAGTCCCAGGTAATTGCCGGAGCCCAAGAAATTTTCTTGCCGTATACCCGCCATGATGGAGAGCTTATCGCCACTGGAATAACCCGCGCCAAGCTGTAGATTGCCAGTTGGCTTTTCACCCACCGTCAATGTCAAATCGACTTGGTCTGGCGCATTAGGCACTTCCTGCGTATCAACAGTCACATTCGTGAAATACCCCAGGCGGTCCACCCTGTCGCGCGAGCGGCGTATGTTCTCGCCGTCGTACCAGGAAGACTCAAACTGACGGAACTCCCGGCGCAGAACTTCATCGCGGGTGCGGTTGTTGCCGGCAATATTAATGCGCCGGACATAGGCGCGGCGTGAGGGATCCGCCTGCAGCACAAAACTGACCAGGTTGGTTTTACGGTCAATCACGGGAGTCGCCTCGACTCGCGCGAACGCAAAGCCGAAAGTGCCGAAGTACTCGTTGAAAGCCTTGGTGGTTTCGGCCACCTGGTCAGCGTTGTAGGCAGCTCCCGGCTTGATGGTGATGAGCGACTTGAACTCATCTTCGCGCCCCAAGTAATTACCTTCAAGACGAACGGCAGAAACAACGAATCGTTCACCCTCAAAAATATTAAGTGTGATGCTGATGTTTTGCTTGTCCGGAGAGATCGCCACCTGCGTGGAATCAACGCGGAAGTCAAGGTAACCGCGTGACAGGTAATAAGACCTCAGCGTTTCTATGTCGGCATTGAGCTTGACACGTGAATAGCGATTGGACTTGGTGTACCAGCTCAGCCAGCCACCCGTGTCCAAGTCAAACAGATTGCGAAGCGTGGATTCGCTGAAAGCTTTGGAGCCAACCACGCGGATGCCGCTGATCTTGGCCGTTTCACCCTCTGTCAGGCTGAAGGTCAGATTGACCCGGTTGCGATCAATGGGCGTGACCGTGGTGACCACCTGTGCGCCATACAGGCTGCGGTTGACATACTGCCGCTTGAGTTCTTGCTCGGCCTTGTCTGCCAGCGCCTTGTCGAAGGGTTGGCCTTCGTAAATGCCCGTGTCGCGCATGGCTTTTTTCAGGAAGTCTTTGTCGAATTCTTTGTTACCCACAAATTCAACGCCGGCAACGGACGGCCGCTCTTCAACAATCACCACCAGTACGTCACCGCTGACTTCCAGCCGTACGTCCTTGAATAGACCCAGCGCAAACAGAGCCCGGATAGCGGCCGAAGCCTTGTCATCGCTGTAGGTTTCACCAACGCGCAAGGGCATGGAGGCAAAAATGGTTCCAGGCTCTACACGCTGCAAGCCTTCGACACGAATATCACGAACCGTGAAAGGCTCGATGGCCCAGACCATGCTTGCGCTCAGCAGGCCTGTCGCCAAAGCGCTCAAAGCGCGCAGTTTGAAACGGTTAAATTGGTGATGCATGAAATGTTGGGTAGGAAGCTGTTGCCGGCCGCAACGTCAAGTTAAAAGTAAAACTATGCGCTAAGACGAACCAGATCGTTAAACAGTGCGACCATCATCAAGAGCAGCAAAAACGCCATACCGCCGCGATGGAGCCGCTCCATCCAGACATCAGAGACGCTGCGGCCCGTTACGGCCTCATAAAGATAATACATCAGGTGCCCGCCGTCCAAAACCGGTATAGGCAGCAGGTTGAGCACACCCAGACTCACGCTGATAAGCGCCAGAAACAGCAAATAAGCGCTCCAGCTGTGGCTGGCAGACTTGCCAGCGTACTCGGCGATGGTCAACGGGCCGCTGAGATTTTTCAGGGAAGCCTGGCCCGTGAGCATGCGGCCCATCATTTTCAAGCTCAGCACCGATACGTCCCAGGTTTTTCCAAGACCACCGGCCAAGCCATCCCAAAAGCCGTACTGAACAATCACCATTTCAGGTGCGCCGCCGACAAAAGCACCAATCTTGCCCACCAAGGCTGTGCCCTCAGCCTGCCACTGAGGCTGCACCGGTAACAACATGGTCTGCCCGGATCGCTCAATCTGCCAGACCTGGCTGGGTGCCAGCCCACCGGCAACCGGCGACGAACCAGCCGTGCGGATCATGTCGCGCAACTGCTGTCCATCCAGCACCTGGCGCTCGCCTATGCGCAAAACGACATCACCCGCCAGCAGACCCGCTTTAGAAGCAGCACCACCGCTGCGCACTTCACCGATAGTGGCTGGCGTCCATGGCCCCAGCAAGCCAATACGTCTAAAGAGCTGGGTATCAATTTCGGTGGCATTCAGGGCGCTCAGTGCCAGCAAATATTCGCGGTTGAAACTCGGGCTCTCTGCAGGCGAGCTCTGCGACGTAGCCTGCAGGCCGCCCTGCCCGGTCACCACGCGCAACAACAGATCGCGCCCTTGCAGGGCACCCTCGGTGAGCTGCCAGCGCAAGTCTTCAATTGATCGCACGTCCTGCATGGCTTGCGGGCTGAAGCCCGCCTGCGTGACCCACTCGCCACCCTTCATACCTGCCTGCGCTGCCACTGAGTCTGCCAAGGGGCTGGCCAGCACAGCCCGGGGCTCCTGTTGCCCAACCCAGTTCACCAGCGCATAAAGAAGAATAGCCAGTAGCAAATTGGCCAGCGGGCCGGCCGCAACCACTGCCGCACGCGCCCGCAAGGGCTGGCGATTAAATGCCAGGTGCGCCTCGGCGGGGTCGACTGGGCCTTCACGCTCGTCGAGCATGGAAACATAACCCCCCAGGGGCAATATTCCTATCGAGAATTCTGTCGGCAGTCCGGCCAAACGCCAACTGAAAATCGGCTTGCCAAAACCAACCGAAAACTTCAAGACCTTGATACCAAAAGCCCTGGCCACACGGTAGTGGCCGTACTCATGCACCGTGATCAACAAGCCCAGGGCAATTACAAAAGCCAGCAGCGTCAGCATGCTTAGGCTTCCAGTCGCTTGACTAGTTGCTGCGCCGTCTCGCGAGTCTGCTGGTCGATGCGCAGCAGATCTTCGATGCCACTCACGGCGCTTAGCTTCACCCTGTCCAGCGCGTCCCGGTTAACGCTGTGAATTTGGTCAAATCGAATTTGCCCGGCCAGAAAAGCGGCAACGGCAACTTCATTGGCCGCATTGAGCACCGCTGTGCTGCCAACCGGAGCATCAAGAACTTCCCAAGCCAGTGCCAGACCGGGGAAGCGGCGCGGATCGGGCGTGTCAAAAGTCATTTGCGCCAACGCCCGAAAATCCAGTGCCTTGGCACCTGAAGCGATACGCCCGGGCCAGGCCAGACCATACGCAATCGGTACCCGCATGTCTGGCGTGCCAAGCTGGGCCACTACGGAGGTGTCACGGTATTGCACCATCGAATGGATGATGCTTTGCGGGTGAATCACCACCTCAATCTGCTGCGGCGACACACCAAACAGATACCTCGCTTCGATGACTTCCAGGGCTTTGTTCATCATGGTGGCCGAGTCCACCGAAATTTTGCGTCCCATCACCCAATTCGGGTGTGCACAGGCCTGGTCGGGCGTGACATGCTGCAAAGTGTCGGGATCGCGCTCACGAAACGGCCCGCCCGACGCAGTGAGGATGATTTTTTCAACCCGCTCGACCCAGGTGCCAGGGTCTTCAGGCAAAGACTGAAAAATCGCCGAGTGCTCGCTGTCTATGGGCAGCAACTGCGCGCCGCCCTGACGCACCGCCTGCATGAAGACCTCACCGCCCACCACAAGGGCCTCTTTGTTAGCGAGCAACAGCCGCTTACCGGCCTTGACTGCAGCCATGCAAGGTGGCAAGCCGGCGGCGCCCACAATGGCGGCCATGACCGCATCGACCGACTCATGAGAGGCGATCATTTCGAGCGCGGCCGGGCCTGACAAAACCTGTGTGGGCAGCTGGTGGTCACGGATTTTTTCAGCCAGTAATTGACCGTGCGGCGCACTGGCCATCACCGCAAAAACGGGCTTAAAGCGCCGGCACTGCGCCAGCATCAAATCAACCTGTACAGCGGCGCTCAGGGCAAAGACCTCAAAGCGCTCCGGGTGCAGTGACAACACATCCAGGGTGTTGACACCGACGGAGCCCGTCGAGCCGAGAATGGTTATTTTTTGTGTCATCTCAGAGGCTGGCCAGCATCATGGCCAGAGGTAAGGTGGGTATGAGCGCATCAAGCCGGTCAAGCACACCGCCGTGCCCCGGCAGTAGCGCGCTGGAGTCTTTAGCGCCGGCGCTGCGTTTGACCAGCGATTCGACCAGATCACCCACCACGCTCATGGCGGCCATAAAGACCACCACCAGCAGCATCAAGGGCACTGAGTGCCGGTCCGCCAACGATGTGTAAAAACTGGCGCCGCCAGTTGCAACACTGCGGTCCAGCAGACTCCAGGCCAGCGCCAGCAGCAAGGCCCCCGCCATGCCGCCCAGCACGCCTTCCCAGCTTTTGCCCGGGCTGATGGAGGCGGCCAACTTACGCCGGATAAAACGCGTGCCAAATGCCTTACCGGCAAAGTAAGCGCCGATATCGGCGACCCATACCAGCACCATAACCGACAGCAAAAAATTCACACCGATCACTCTGGCCTGCGCCAGGGCCAACCAGGCCAGCCAGAGGGCCATTGCGCCAATCAGCACACGCAGTGCGCGGGGAACCATCGGCCAGCCCGGCACACCGCGCAGCAGCAACCAGGCACCACCCAGCACCCAGGCAGCGCCGACAAGACTCCAGAGCCAGGGCAGCGCCAGATTCAAAAGCCCTAATTGCCAAGCCAACAGGCCAGCAACGAAACACAGCAACCCAGTCAGCCAGGACAGGCCGGGACCACACCCGTTGAGCCGGCCCCATTCCCAGCCACCTGCTGAAATCAACAACAAAGCCAGCGCACAAAAAGGCAAAGGGGATGCACTGAACAGCGCCGGCAACAAAACAGCCAGCAGCAGCACGGCTGTGATCACGCGCTGTTTTAGCATTAAGCAGCTTTCACAGCTTGATCCACTGGTGCGGCATCGGTCGCGGCCCGGATTTGGGCGGAAGATTGCCCGAAGCGCCGCTCTCGGCTGCGGTAGACGTGCAAAGCCTCGTCCAACGCGACCTCGTCAAACTCAGGCCAGAGCTTATCGGTGAAATGCAGCTCGGCATACGCAGCTTGCCAGAGTAAAAAATTACTGATTCGTAACTCGCCGCCGGTTCGAATCAAAAAGTCGGGGTCAGGCACATGCGCCAGCGCCAATGCACGCTCGATAGCCTGCTCGGTGATTGGCTGACCGCTGGCCGCCACCTGTTGAGCGGCCTGCGCCATGTCCCAGCGCCCGCCGTAGTTAAAACAGACATTGAGCACCATGCGCGTCTGCGTAGCTGTGCTGAGCTCGGCGCTGCTCAGCGCAGCGTGCACTTTGGCCGAAAGGCGCTGGCGGTCGCCCACAAAAAACAAACGGACCCCGTTTTTTTGAAGATCCGGGACTTCGTTCACCACCGCATGAACCAGCAACTCCATCAGGCTCGAGACCTCTTCGACGGGACGGTTCCAGTTTTCAGATGAAAACGCAAAAACAGTCAGCACGCCGATACTGCGCTCCACACAGGCTTTGACGCAGCGGCGCAGCGCCACCACACCCTGCTGATGGCCAGCCAGGCGCGGTAAAAACCGCTTGGCAGCCCACCGCCCGTTGCCATCCATGACGATGGCCACGTGCTGCGGCATATTGTGTAAGGCGTTAGAGGCCATGGGCGTCAGGCCGGCAGTAGCGGCTCAAACCGCCATGATCTCTTGTTCCTTGCCGGCGACCAGTTTGTCGACTTCGGCAATGAAACGGTCAGTGAACTTCTGGATGTCGTCCTGGGCGCGGCGCTCGTCATCCTCGGAAACCAGCTTATCTTTGACGAGCTTTTTAACGCCGTCGTTGGCGTCACGGCGAAGATTGCGGATGGACACCTTGGCGTGCTCGCCCTCTCCTTTAACGACTTTTGTCAGCTCCTTGCGCCGCTCTTCGGTCATGGCCGGCATGGGCACGCGGATCAGGTCGCCCTGCGAGGCCGGGTTCAGGCCGAGGTCAGAGTCACGAATGGCTTTTTCAATCTTGGCGCCCATGCCTTTTTCCCAAGGGGCCACACTGATGGTGCGCGCATCAAGCAGCGACACATTGGCCACCTGGCTGATGGGCACCATCGAGCCGTAGTAATCGACCTGCACGGTATCGAGCAGGCCCGGGTTGGCCCGGCCGGTGCGGATTTTGGTGAGTGCGTGCTTGAAAGACTCTAGCGACTGCTGCATCTTTGCCTCAGCATTTTGTTTGGTGTCAGCGATGCTCATGAGGAAGACTCCAAATACAAAGAAAATAAAAAAACCGGCAGCCGGTGCTGGCGTGCAACTTAGACAGTTTAAATATGGACCAGCGTGCCTTCGTTCTCACCGAGCACTACGCTCTTGAGGGCGCCGAGTTTGAAAATGCTGAAGACTTTGACCGGCAGCTTTTGGTCACGGCACAGCGCAAAAGCAGTGGCGTCCATGACTTCCAGGTTGCGGCTGATGACTTCGTCAAAAGTAATGCTGGTGTAACGGGTTGCAGCCGGATCTTTGCGCGGATCAGCACTGTAGACCCCGTCCACCTTGGTGGCTTTAAGCACAATTTCCGCCCCGATTTCAGCGCCCCGCAAAGCAGCCGCCGTGTCAGTGGTGAAAAAAGGATTGCCGGTGCCCGCCGCAAAAATAACCACTTTGCCCTCTTCCAAGTATTGCAAAGCTTTGGGCCTGACGTAGGGCTCAACAATGCGCTCAATACCAATGGCCGACATCACCCTTGGCGTGAGCCCGGCCTTGTCCATGGTGTCGCCGAGTGCCAAGGCGTTCATCACAGTGGCCAACATGCCCATGTAGTCCGCCGTAGCCCGGTCCATGCCGACTGAGCCGCCCGCCACGCCGCGAAAGATATTGCCCCCGCCGATGACGACGGCCACCTCCACGCCCAAGCGGGTCACCTCTGCAATCTCTTCGACCATCCTCACAATGGTGGCCCGGTTGATGCCAAATGCATCGTCACCCATCAGGGCTTCGCCGGAGAGTTTGAGCAAGATCCGCTTGTAGGCTGGCATGTGAGTCCTGTGTGTGGAAATTGTAAAGAATTTTAACGGGGCTCAAGCCCCGCCTGCTCAGCCCGCTTTAGCTGCGGCGATCTGGGCTGCCACTTCGGCAGCAAAGTCGTCCACTTTCTTTTCAATGCCCTCGCCAACCACGTACAAAGTAAAGGACTTCACCGCAGTGGCCTTTTCCTTGAGCATCTGCTCGACCGTCTGCTTGTCATTCTTGACAAAGGTTTGATTGAACAGGCTGACCTCTTTGAGGTACTTCTGAACACCGCCTTCAATGCGCTTGGTAACAATCTCGGCAGATTGAACAGGCTTGCCTGCAGCTTGCGCCACAGATGCGTCTTCGGCAGCTTTAGCGGCAGCCACAGAACGCTCCTTGGCAACCAGTTCGGCAGGCACTTCGGCGCTGGACAAAGCCACGGGCTTCATGGCGGCAACGTGCATGGCAACGTCTTTGGCTGCTGTTTCGTCACCGGCAAACTCAACCACCACACCAATGCGCGTGCCATGCAAATAAGTGGCCAGCTGATTACCCGCGTCAAAACGCTTGAAACGGCGCACGCTCATGTTCTCGCCGATCTTGCCGATCAGACCCTTGCGCACATCCTCAATAGTCGGGCCAAAGCCGTCCATAGTAAAAGGCATCGCGCCAATGGCCGCCACGTCAGCAGGGTTGTGTTTCACAATGCCTTGCGCCACCGCGTTGACCAGACCCAGAAAGCTGTCGTTCTTGGTGACAAAGTCGGTTTCGCAGTTGACTTCGACCAAAGCGCCAATGCTGCCCTCCATGTGGGAGGCGACAACGCCTTCAGCCGTCACGCGGGAAGCGGCTTTGCCGGCCTTGTTGCCCAACTTGACGCGCAGGATCTCTTCGGCTTTTTCCATGTTGCCGTCGGCCTCTGTCAGCGCTTTTTTGCACTCCATCATGGGGGCGTCGGTCTTGGCGCGCAGTTCAGCGACCATGCTTGCAGTAATTGCCATTGTTGTTTCTCCTTGAGTGTCAGTTGACTTGATCTACAGGACAAGCCCAAAGCGGGCTGCCGGAATTTACTTGTGAAAAAGGGGCTACCCGAGCCCCTTTTCCGATTGGCCCAAGGCCGGAAAAATCAGGCGGCAGCGGGCACTTCGACGAATTCGTCAGCACCTTCGGCAGCCACGGTACGAACGATCTCATTGCCCGCGCTGGCGCGGCCTTCGATGATCGCGTCAGCAATACCACGGGCATAAAGAGCGACTGCTTTAGATGAGTCGTCGTTGCCGGGGATCACATAGTCGATACCGATGGGCGAATGGTTGGAGTCCACCACGCCGATCAGGGGAATACCCAGCTTTTGCGCTTCGGCTACAGCAATCTTGTGAAAACCCACATCGATCACGAAGATTGCGTCCGGCAGCGCAGCCATGTCTTGTATGCCGCCGATATCTTTTTCGAGCTTTTCAATTTCACGTTTGAAGGTGAGCTGCTCTTTTTTGCTGATGGTGTCGAGGCCGGCTTCTTGCTGGGCCTTCATTTCCTTCAGGCGCTTGATGGAGGTCTTGACCGTCTTGAAGTTGGTCAACATGCCGCCAAGCCAGCGCTGGTCAACAAAAGGCACGCCGGCACGCTGGGCTTCAGCGGCGACGATCTCGCGGGCCTGGCGCTTGGTGCCGACCATCAGGATGGTGCCGCGGTTGGCGGCGAGTTGGCGGGCGAACTTGGCCGCGTCCTGGAACATCGGCAGCGATTTTTCCAGGTTGATGATGTGGATACGGTTACGGTGGCCGAAGATGTACTGAGCCATCTTGGGATTCCAGAAGCGGGTTTGGTGACCGAAATGGACACCGGCTTCAAGCATTTCACGCATGCTGACGGACATATAAAAACTCCAAAGGTTGTGTCTAAAATCAGCGCTTATCGACTGGAATTATTTCCGGTGCGACACCTTGATTGGCTGACTTGCGATTTATCTTGCAAAGCCTTCACAGGCATTTACAAAACCCACTGAGTATATCACCCCATCCAGGCGCGAAACCCATGATTACAGACCTTCACGCCCAGGCCCAGGCCATCGCCGCCGGCAAAGACAGCCTCCAGGACGCACTGTTGCGGGCGCGAGAAATCAGCCTCGAAGCTGCCTGCGCCCATGCCTACACCCAACACCCGGCAGATGTGCTGGCAGCAGCGGCCGGCACCAGCGCTGGCCGGGTTAATGGCCAGGCTGGCGCAACTGGTGCGCTGGCCGGCTTGCCGGTTTCGGTCAAAGATCTGTTTGATGTCCATGGCCAAGCCACCCTCGCCGGCTCCACTGCGCTGGCTGGCGCCGCACCGGCGGCAGCTGACTGCCCGGCCGTGGCGCGGCTGCGCAAGGCCGGCGGCCTGATTGCCGGGCGTACCAACATGTCGGAATTTGCTTTTTCAGGTGTCGGCATCAACCCACACTACGGCACCCCTGCCAACCCTGCCGACCGCCAAGTCGCGCGTATCACCGGCGGCTCATCGTCAGGCGCAGCCGTTTCGGTAGCCACCGGCGCAGCATTTGTGGGTCTGGGCTCAGACACCGGCGGCTCTATCCGCATTCCGGCGGCACTGTGCGGCCTGGTGGGCTTCAAAAGCACGGCACGGCTGGTGCCCACAGCAGGTGCGCTGCCACTGTCCACCACGCTGGACACAGTTTGCGCCTTGACTCGCTCTGTGCGTGACGCCGTGACAGTGCACGAAATACTGTCCGACCGGCGCGTGGCACTGGCCGGCAAACCTTTGTCTGCCAGCCGTTTTGCAGTGGCACGCACGCTCATGCAAGACGACTTGGACGATAGCGTAGCCCAGGCCTTCGAGAACAGTTTGCGCGTGCTACGCGCAGCGGGAGCGCAAATTATTGAGATTCCACTTACCGAGCTTTCGAAGTTGGCCGGCATCAACGCCACCGGCGGACTTTCTGCGGCCGAAAGCTACGCCTGGCACCGACCGTTGATCTCCCGACACCAAGCGCTTTACGACCCGCGCGTCGCCCTGCGGATTCTCAAAGGCGCCTCCATGAGCGCAGCTGATTACATCGATCTGGTGGCGGCCCGTCAAAACTGGATCGGCCGTATGAATGTTCTTTTGGCTGGCTTTGATGCCGTGTTGTCCCCCACCGTGCCCATGGTTGCGCCGCCGGTGGCCGATCTGATCGACGACGACGTGAATTTTTTCAGGGTCAATGGTCTGCTGCTGCGCAACACCGCAGTGGTTAACATGCTCGACGGATGCGGCATATCGCTGCCCTGCTTAGCGCCGCAAAATTCGGCAACCAAGCTGCCGGTCGGGCTGATGCTGTGGCAAGCCGCTTTACATGACGATGCGCTTCTGGATACGTCACTGCAAGTCGAAGCAGCCCTGAACTCAGCGCGGGGCAGTGATAATCCACCCCATGCCAGACTTGCCTGACTCAACCCCTGTGCCAACTGCCTTGCCAGTGACCAACCGATGAAGGTCGCTGTTCTAGGTGCCGGCATCATAGGTGTCACCACGGCTTATGAGTTGGCCGCTGACGGCCACGAAGTCACCGTCATTGAGCAACACGACTCGGTCGCCGAAGAGGCCAGCTTTGCCAATGCGGGGGTCGTTGCCCCGGGCTATGTGTCGCCCTGGGCTGCGCCCGGCATGCCGGGCAAGGTGCTCAGCCACCTGCTTAGCAGTCATTCACCGGTGCGCCTTAGCTGGCCGATGTCAGCCAACGACATGGCCTGGATATGGAAATGGTGGCGGAACTGCAAACCAGCCCCCTATGCCCTGAACCGGGCCCGCCTGCAGCGACTGGCTTTTTTCAGCCGCGAACGCCTGCACCAACTCAGCGCCGACTTGCGGCTTGAATACGACCGCAGCGATGGCTACATGGTGCTGCTGCGCTCTGACAAAGACCGGGCCATGGTTGAAGCCGGCTTACAGGTGCTGAGCGATGCGGGGGTTGAGTTCAAGTCGATAGACGCCGCGCAGGCCAGGCTGATTGAACCGGCGCTCAACCCCGACACCGCTTTTTCCGGCGCGATTCACTTGCCCGATGACGAGGTCGCCAACTGCCGCCAATTTGCCTCCTTGCTCAAAGCACAAGCGCAGCTGCTGGGTGCCGAGTTTCATTTCAACACTACCGTCCAACGAATCGACAGCTCGCAACCCACCTGCGTCTTTGTGGCTGGCGAAAGCGAAGCCCGCCGCTATGACGCCATAGTGGTCTGCGCCGGGCTGGCTTCGGCGCGCCTACTCAAGCCCCTGGGCGTGCGGATTCCGATGACCGCCGTCTACGGCTACTCACTGACCGCGCCCGTTCGCGAAACTCTGGACGCGCCCCGCAGCGGCCTGATGGACGAGCGCTACAAGATCGCAATTTCACGTATTGGTAACCGCGTGCGGGTGGCTGGCAGCGCTGAGATCGGCGGCTCGCTGGCGCACAAAAATGAAGCTGTGGTGCAAACGCTCTACAAAGTGCTGCAAGACTGGTTTCCGGGTGCAGCCCAGCTCAACGGCAGCCAATCCGGTGTGCAAATCTGGAAAGGTGCCAGGCCCATGCTGCCGGACGGCCCGCCGATTATCGGCAGCGCAGGAGTGCCCGGCGTCTGGCTCAATCTGGGGCACGGCTCCAGCGGTTGGGCGCTCAGTTGCGCAAGCGCTCGCCTGGTGGCCGACATGCTGGGTGGCAAAAAATCCGCCATCGATACAGAAGGTCTGGGCTTGGAGCGGCTCACCCGTCCTTAGGAGTCCATCTGCGCGCTGCGGCCCCGCTTCAAGCCGGGTTTCAACCCAGCAGCATCAAACCGATCTGCAACAACAGCAGCAAGGCCATGGCAGACAGGTCCACCCCACCAATGGAAGGAACCACTCGCCGCAAAGGCCCCAGTACCGGCTCGACCAATCGCGAGAGCAAACCATGAACGTAAGAGCCGGGCTGCACCCAGGAAATGATGACAAAGGCAAATACCAGCATGGTCAGCGCCTGTAAAGCGACCCGCGCCAGCATGTGCAGAGACAGCGTCAGCAAACCCAGCCACGGTAACTCATCGCTGGCCACCCAGCCAAACAACAAGCCGGCCAGAAAGGCATAAACCAGCGCCAGCAAAGCGGCCGCAATCAAACTCGCACTGTCCAGGCGCGACCTGGCCAAGGCCTTTGGCAAAACCTGGCGCAAAGGCTGCACCAGCCAGTTGGTCAGCGCCATCACAAAAATACCGGGTTGCGAGGCCATGCTGATTCGCAGCCAGTTCATGTAGGCGCGCAGCAAGGCCGCACCCACCAACAGGTAAGAAACTGTTTCAAGTAAAAACCCAAGCACGCGCAGCATGATCGCCCTACCGCCGCGGCTTCTTGCCGGACTTGCGTGGCCCGCCAGTGGACGCTTTTTTGACCGCCGCTTTCAAGGCCTGAATAGGCGAGCGGGCCAGGCCCCGGTCTGACGCACCGCCAGCGCGAGCCGCCGAACGTTTGTCGCGTTTGCTGTCACCGTTGGCGCCATTTTTTTCAGCTCGCTTGTCCCCGCGTGATGAGTCGCCTCCCTCGCCGGACTTGTCTTTCATGGCCCGCGTCAGCAACTCCTCACCTTCACGCACCAAACGGAAATCAATCTTGCGGCCATCCAAGTCCACACGGCTGACCTGCACGCGCACCCGCGTGCCGATGGCGTAGCGTAAACCGGTGCGCTCGCCGCGCAGCTCCTGGCGGGCTTCGTCAAAACGGAAATACTCGCCGCCCAGCTCGGTGATGTGCACCAAGCCTTCCACATACATCGCGTCCAGCGTGACAAAGATACCGAAGCTGGTGGCCGAGCTGACAACCCCGCCAAACTCTTCGCCCAAGTGTTCGCGCATGTACTTGCACTTGAGCCAGGCCTCAACGTCGCGGCTGGCCTCATCGGCGCGCCGCTCATTGGCACTGCAATGCAGGCCGGCGGCTTGCCAAGCCATTTGATCGACTGTCGGTTTCTTGAGCTTCTCACCCGATTCAGCAGCCCGCGAAGCCAGCCGCTTGGACAGCTTGGCATGCGCATCGCCGGGTGTCGGCAGCGCCGGCAATTGGTACTTGGCCTGTTTGAGCACCGCCTTGATGACGCGGTGTACCAGCAAGTCCGGGTAGCGCCGGATCGGACTGGTGAAGTGCGTGTAAGCCTCATACGCCAGACCGAAATGGCCGCTGTTCATGGGCGTGTAAATGGCCTGCTGCATAGAGCGCAGCAGCATGGAGTGGATCTGCTGAGCGTCGGGGCGGTCTTTGGTGGCCATGGCAATGGCCTGAAACTCTCCGGGCGC
>CAMBWM010000008.1 GCA_945871335.1 Polaromonas sp. YR568
GCGTCTGCAGCAAAAGCGCTGGCAGACAAGGCCAAAACAGGGGCGGCCATGGCGAATGAAGTGCTGTAAGTAGATTTCAAAAGGAGCTCATGAATAAAGGTTAAAGAAAACAACGGCGGTGATTTGGTCTCTTGTCGTCGCTGTCCACCTTGCAATTCGGGATGCTCACTTAAAAAGTTACATAATCACTTACAAGGTATTTTTTAAATAATTTATTTATCATAAAAATTTATCTGCTTTGATCTGTAAATCCTAGTCTGAGATCGTAACTTTTTCGACCCTCCCAACGAATTGCAATGAGCGACCGCCTGACTTTGATCGAATCTCAGTTGCATGGCCAATGGCTTCGCGCCCAAAGCGGCGATGCCAGCAGCTACACGCAACTGCTATCGAGCATCAGCCAACTGTTGCGGGGCTTCATGCGACGACGCATGCAGACCCACCCTAACGACGTTGAAGACCTGGTACAGGAAACTCTCATGGCCATCCATCAAAAGCGCCACACTTACGACAGCCAGCAACCCTTGTCCGCCTGGGTCTTCGCCATTGCACGCTACAAATGGATAGACCATCTGCGAGTGCATGGAAGACGCACTTCAGCCATGGAAGACATAGACGATTGGGCTGATGTTCTGAGCACCGAGCCTGAAACTACCGCGAGCGACTCGCGTCACGACCTGTCTCTGATGCTGTCAGAACTGCCCGACAAACAGCGCTTGGCGATTGAACACACCCGCCTCAAAGGCCTTTCCATCGCCCAAACCGCCAGCCTCATTGGCCAAAGCGAGGCCGCTGTCAAAGTGAATGTTCACCGCGGCCTGAAGACATTGAGCCAACGCTGGGGTAATGCATGAAAACAAGTTCGCTCATTGAGCTTTTGGCCAGCGATCAGCTGCCATCAGGTCTGCCCGCGGGCACATTGCGAAAGGCTGTTGGTGCCGCTCTGGTGCTCAGCGTGTCCATGGTGGTAGGTGGCTGGGGCCTGCATGCCGATTTGCCGGGCTTGTTGCAGAGCGCGTCTTTTCAATTCAAAAATCTGTGGGTGTTGGCGCTGGCTTTGTGCAGTGGCGGTTTACTGTGGCGACTTGCCCGCCCTGCCCAGCGAGATGGCTATGGCATTCATGGCATTGGCTTGGCTCTGCTAGCTATGGCGTTGATGGGGGCGACCACCCTGTGGCAAGCCGAGCCGCCAGCCCGTTGGGGATTGTTGATGGGACAGTCTTGGTGGTCTTGCCCCTTGAGCATCGCACTGATATCGCTGCCTTGGTTGGCTGTGTTTCTTTTGTACCTGCGTCAGATGGCGCCCACGCGGCTAGCCTTAAGCGGCGCTAGCGCCGGGTTTTTGTCAGGCGCTTTAGCCACAGGCCTTTACAGCCTGCACTGCATCGAAACCTCGTATGCGTTTTTCGGCGTTTGGTACGCCGCAGGCATGGGGCTGAGCAGCCTGATAGGCGCCATATTAGGCCCTCGCTTGCTGCGCTGGTAGCCTGTCAATTAGCCGCCATCAAAGGTGCTGCTCGCTCGCATTGTGTTCGTCAACGACCGACTGCGCGAGGAATTGCAGGCGTTCGCAGCACAGGCCAGGTGCGTTGATTGCAGCTACCCGTACTTCGCCAGCCAAAAGAGCATCCAGACAGGGTTCAGCGCCAACAGCTTGGCCCAGACGTTTGCACTGCTTTACGAGCGCGCGGACCAGGAAGGCGCCAGCAGCCACAGCAGTCGCAGAACGTGTTTGACCTCATTGGCCAACAAAGGCACCGCTATTCATATTTCGAAAACGCTGGCTGATAACCGCAGCATCCAAACTACTGCCGATAACCGTACAGAAGTCTAAGCCAGTTGCAGAAGGCAGTTGAATTGGGTTGATGAAAAAATAAGTGTTCCCGATCTCAATAGAAGATCCCTGAATACACTTCCTAAGCAAGCTGCCCTGAATTTCATGTAATCCAATATGTCCTGCAGTGTAAATTTATGAAGCAAACTGTAGCAAAGTTATTGGCACGATCCGGTTGGGCAGCAGAGCATCAGTTGGCGCCGTGAAAAAACTTCAGGAGCTTTAAGGCTTCGTCGTTGGATTGCTGAAATGTCGCCGGATTGAAGGTGCTGTCACCAAGGCGCGCATGCCCTGGCAGCCCAGCCAGCGTTGCATCATCAATGTTTTTGAACCCCATGGCCCATTCGCTGAACATACGTTTTTCAATGGTTCCTTCATTCAGCTTGAGTACAGTGTGGTGGCGTTTATCAATTTTGATCTTGTCGTACAACGCGTGTACCTCCTCCTTATCACCTTCCAACATCTGGATGAAATGGCCACTTTTGCCTTCACTAGAGTAGCGATAAATCAACAAGCCTGTCAGCGCCTTTGAGGTATTCCATGCCCGGCTTTTTTGCAGCAGCTGCTCAAGCTCGGAGACGTCCATGGGCCTCTTGGCTTGACTAACATAAATCGTGTAATACATTTTTATCCTAAGGTTTGACATACTTAAAGCCATCAACAACTTGCCAATAATTTATTGGCATCGCGGCTTAATATGGATGAAAGTTTATCCGAATATTCAATTTTTAATGCCCACACAAATGGAAGCTACTCATGGCTTTGACACGTTGCGGGTGCATGCCACCCACACATCGATCACCGACACCGTCATCAAACAAACCGAATCGCGCTGCACCCCCGATTCAAGGTGTTGTTGGCGCCGACCCGAAGAGCCTGATCGACGCCCAAAAGCTGTCATCGAATTGGTTTATAAAACACGCTAAAGTTTACACAACTAAGCATTGGGGTCGGCAAGCACCTCCGTCAGTTGCACACGCCTACCTTCACGCGCTGAAATGATCCCTGCGCGAATCACACCCAGCGAACGGGTGGCATAGTCACCTCCTGTTTCAGGCGATCCTTGACCTCGCACGGCCGCCGCGAACTCATCGAGTTCGTCGACGAAGGTGTCGTTTTTGATGAAGGGCACCTGTTCAAACTTGTCTGATCCCCGCTTGATGAAGCGCAAGCCGCCATGCAGATCGTAATAAGCGTTGGCTTCCTTGCCATAAATATTCATCACATAATTTTCAGTGGCCGATGCGTAACTCGCGTTGACGGTCGAGAGCGCCCCGCTTTCATGCTGCAGCAACAATGAAGCCACATCGGGGTTGTCACCTGGCAGCACCAGTTGCGCCGCTTGTCCACTGACCGCCGTGATCGGGCCCATCAGGTACTCTAGGACATCGACATAGTGCACACCAATTTGAAGCATCACGCCGCCGGGCATGCCCTCGGCTTGGTAACGCCACGATGTGAGATCAATCTTTCCTAAGCGATCACGGCTGATGTTCGCCTCTGCATTGACCAGTTTGCCAAAAACCCCGTCATCGATCTGCTTCTTGATCCAGCGGAACTGGCTTTCTCTACGGCGCTGATAGCCCAGTGCCAGCACGACACCGGCCTTGCGACAAGCTTCGGTAATCGCACGTCCCTCCACTAAGGTATTGGCAATCGGCTTGTCAAGAAAAACATGCTTGCCTGCTTCAGCGGCTTGTCGCGTGGTTTCCAAATGCACATTGTTCGGCGTGGTGTTGATGATGGCGTCGATGGAAGGGTCAGCCAAGATGTCCTCGTAACTGCTCGCGGTCGCGCAGCCATACTTCGCGGCAAAGGCTACGCGCTTTTCTTCCGAGCGCGTATAGCAGGTGCGAATGACAAACTTGTCCGAACGATTCATGGCATCGGCCAGAACATCGGACCACCAGCCCATGCCGAGGCAGGCAACGTTGATAGGTGCAAATGACATCAGTTTTTCTCCAGTTGAGTAAGTGAATTTCGGATTCAGTAAAAATCGAGGTGTTTATCGTCTAAATACATGGTTGGGCAAGCTCTGCTGGAAGGTCGCTTCACCCCCGCAGCGCAGTCAAAACTTCATCGAGCATCTTTTTGGCATCGCCAAACAGCATGCGGTTGTTGTCTTTGTAAAACAGCGGGTTGTCCACACCCGCATAGCCGCTGGCCATGGAACGCTTCATCACGATGCTGGTGCGGGCCTTCCAGACCTCGAGTACCGGCATGCCAGCGATGGGGCTGGTTGGGTCGTCTTGGGCGGCAGGGTTCACGATGTCGTTGGCGCCAATAACGATGGCCACGTCGGTGTCCGGGAAATCATCGTTGAGTTCGTCCATCTCAAAAACGATGTCATAAGGCACCTTGGCCTCGGCCAACAGCACGTTCATGTGGCCGGGCATGCGGCCCGCCACCGGGTGGATGCCAAAGCGCACGTTCACGCCTTTTTCGCGCAGGTGCTTGGTGATTTCAAACACCGTGTGCTGTGCCTGCGCAACCGCCATGCCGTATCCGGGCACGACGATCACATTCTTGGCGTCGCGCAACAGCTCGGCAGTCTCGGCAGCCAGGATGGGGCTGACTTCACCGACAGGCTCGGCCGGGCCACCCGCGGGCTTGGGCGCGGCAGCAGTGGTGCCAAAGCCCCCCGCTATCACGCTGATGAAGCTGCGGTTCATGGCGTTGCACATAATGTAAGAAAGAATAGCGCCGCTGGAGCCCACCAGCGCACCGACCACAATCAGCAAATCGTTACTCAGCATGAAGCCGGTGGCTGCTGCGGCCCAACCCGAATAGCTGTTGAGCATGGACACCACCACTGGCATGTCGGCGCCGCCAATGGCCATTACCATGTGGATGCCGAACAGCAAGGCGATGGCCGTCATGATGAACAAGGGCACCATGCCGTCTTGCAGCGTTTCGGCCAGCATGAATTCACGACCAAAGTAAATTACCGCAATCAAACCCGCCAAGTTGAGCCAGTGACGAGCCGGCAGCAACAAGGGGCTACCGCCCATATGGCCAGACAACTTGCCGAATGCGGCAATCGAGCCCGAGAAGGTCACCGCACCAATGAAGATGCCGAGGTAGATTTCACCCGCGTGGATGGCGTGCGCCGCGCCTTCCAAATTCTTGGACGCCTCCGGGTCTGCATAGGTGGCGTAACCCACCAACACCGCGGCCAAGCCGACCATGCTGTGCATCAGCGCCACGAGTTCGGGCATTTGCGTCATCTGCACCGAGCGAGCGGCGTACAGGCCAACGCCTCCGCCAATCGCCATCGCACCGATGATCCATGGGATGCCAGCGGCCGTGACTTGGGGCCCCAACACCGTGGCCAGTACGGCCAGGGCCATGCCCAACATACCGTAGAGATTGCCTCGGCGAGCGGTTTCCTGGTTGGACAAACCGCCCAAGCTGAGGATGAAAAGAATGGTCGCGCCAATGTAGGCGACCGTGGCAAGACTTGCTGACATTCGGAGTCTCCTTCGTCTTATTTGCGGAACATCGCCAGCATGCGCTGGGTGACGGCAAATCCGCCAAACATGTTGATGGCGGTCAGCACCAAAGCCACCGACGCCAAGATGATGATCAGCGTATTGGGACGATCAGCGGCCGTGGCGATGGGCGAGATTTGCACCAAAGCGCCGATAGCGATGATCGAGCTGATGGCGTTGGTCACGCTCATGAGCGGCGTGTGTAGCGCAGGCTTGACGTTCCACACCACCATATAGCCCACAAAGCAGGCCAACACAAACACCGTGAAGTGCGACAAGAAATCGGCCGGGGCATAGGCGCCGACCACCGCAAACAGCGCTGCCGTGATGGCAGCTACGGTGAGCAACTTGCCCGCTGGCATCGGGCCCGAGGCCTCGCCATGGCCGTGGCTTTTTTTGGCGCTAAGCGCCGAGGCGGGTTTGGGCGCAGGCTTGGGCGCCACCACCAAAGCAGGCGCTGGCCAGGTTATCTCACCGTTCTTCACCACCGTAAGGCCACGGATGGCGTCGTCTTCCATATTGACGTTGATCACGCCGTCTTTGGTCTTGCACAGCTCTTCGGCCAAGCGAAAAAGGTTGGTGCCGTAAAGAGTGGACGACTGGCGCGCCATACGCGAGACCAGGTCGGTGTAACCGACGATGGTCACGCCGTACTTGACCACGGCCTTGCCGGCTTCGGTCAATTCGCAGTTGCCACCTTGCTCTGCCGCCATATCCACAATGACGCTGCCGGGCTTCATGCTTTTTACCATCTCGGCGGTGATCAGCTTGGGCGCAGGTTTGCCGGGAATAAGAGCGGTGGTGATGATGATGTCGACATCACGGGCCTGCTGCGCGTACATTTCACGCTGTGCGACCTGAAAGCTCTCGCTCATGACTTTGGCGTAACCACCGCCGCCTGAGCCCTCTTCTTCATAGTCCACTTTGACGAACTCACCGCCGAGTGACACGACTTGGTCTGCCACTTCGGCGCGGGTGTCGTTTGCGCGCACGATGGCGCCGAGGCTGGCGGCCGCACCAATCGCGGCCAAACCGGCCACACCAGCACCAGCGATGAAGACCTTGGCGGGAGGCACTTTGCCCGCGGCCGTGATCTGGCCGTTGAAGAATCGGCCAAAAGCGTTGGCCGCCTCGACCACGGCGCGGTAACCACTCACGCCCGCCATGGAGGTCAGTGCGTCCATTTTCTGGGCGCGGCTGAGCGTGCGGGGCAAAGCGTCGATGGAAAGCGCCGTGACCTTCTTGGCTGCGAGCTGCTGCATCAAATCGGAGTTTTGGGCGGGCCACAAAAAGCCAATCAGAGTTTGGCCTTCGCGCATCAAGCCTACTTCGTCTGCGGTGGGGGCACGCACCTTGAAGACGATGTCGCTACCGCTCCACAGCGCCGCGGCGTTGGGCGCAATGGTTGCGCCGGCCACAACATAAGCTGCGTCGGACAGGTCGGCGAAATCGCCCGCGCCTTGTTCCACCACCACGGTAAAACCAAGTTTGATCAGTTTGGTCACCGCATCGGGGACCGTGGCTACACGTTTTTCACCAGGGAAAATTTCTTTTGGTACGCCAATGCACTGAGACGTGGCAGCTGTGGTGTTACTGGATTCAACAAGAATCATGGGATACGTCCTCAATACGGGGTTCTACAATTGAATTTAAGGGGAATAAGGCTACGAATAGTGAACATGAATTTGTTCGGATTGCAGATACGGCTTTGAATTTCCTGCTTCAAAAAACATTGCGGCCGCTGCAGTTAAAAACTCATAAATGGGATTGATAAAGCGGCCAATCCCCGATGTAGTGCTTCAGCAGCTTGTTCTCATTTTCTTGCTCGACGAACACGCTGCGAGCCACATCATGAAATGATAGAACACCGATCAGACTCTGCTTCTCCAGCACCGGGATGTAGCGCTGGTGATGGTTGATCATGAGCCCTCGAAGGTCGTCCAACTCCACATCGGGCGTGGAGCAAATCGGCGTCGTATTCATGACCTCTCGCACCTTGAGCTCAGCCACAGGCGGTGTTGGTCCAGAACGCAGTTCCTTCTGTCGCTGCGCCAACACGAGAATTACTTCACGAAATGTCAGCAAGCCAACCACGGTGTTGTCGTCACTCACGACCAGTGACCCCACGTCTTCATCGGCCATGGTGATGACGCATTGTGAAAGCAAGGTGTCGGAAGTGACCGTCAATGGACTCCGTTCATTTGATTTAAGAATATCGAGCACTTTCATTTTTATCTCCTGTTGTGACGATTAGTCAGCATCGTTGATGAGTATTCAGGCGCATGGCCTGCAAATATTGCCCTGCTGGGGATAATTGTTCAGAGGGGTGGCTCTGTTGCCTGCAGGAAATCAAAATCGCACCCTGCATCCGCCTGCATCACATGGTCTTGGTAAAGTTTGGCGTAGCCGCGCTGCGCCAGTGCTGGCCGAGCTGGCAAATCGGCACGCCGACGTGCTAGTTCAGCTTCATCGACCAAAAGGTCGACGCGGCGCTCCTTCACAGACAAGCGGATACGGTCGCCGGTACGCACCAGCGCCAACGGACCACCAACTGAGGCCTCAGGAGTCACGTGCAAAACGATCGTTCCAAACGCCGTGCCACTCATCCGCGCATCGGAGATGCGCACCATGTCCTTGACACCGGCCATTGCCAGCTTCTTTGGAATCGGCAGGTAGCCTGCCTCAGGCATGCCGCTACCGCTAGTCGGACCGGCGTTTTGCAGAACCATGATGTCGTCTGCCTGGATGTCAAGATCCGGATCGTCAACACGCTCAGATAGCTCTTGCAGAGAGCTGAAAACAACAGCGCGTGCCTCCTTCTCAAATAAGGTCTTATCAGCCGCTGACCGTTTGAGGATCGCGCCACCTGGCGCAAGCGAGCCGAAAAGTGCCACCAACCCGCCCACCGGTTCGATAGGCTCCGAGAACTTACGCACCACGCGGTGGTCGGCCCAGGCACCTTCCTCCGCGGCAAGACGATCGCCCAAAGTTTCCCCGGTGACCGAAATTGTGTCCAAGTGCAGCAGTGGCTTCAACTCGCGCAGCAACGCGCTCATGCCGCCGGCGGCATAAAAGTCTTCCATGTAGTTGTCGCCGGTCGGCTTTAAGTCGACTAGCACCGGCGTGGTGTCACTCAGTTCGTTCAAATCATGGAGCGATACGGGGATGCCCAGTCGCCCAGCCACTGCCGTCAAGTGAATGATCGCGTTGGTACTGCCGCCTAGCGCAAGTAAGACGCGTAGCGCGTTTTGAACCGACTTCGGCGTAATGATTTGGCTCGGCCGAATTGGGTTGTGGATCAACCGCACAGCTTGCGCGCCGCTGGCCTCGGCCGCGCGCAGCCGATCTGCGTGAACCGCTGGGATCGCAGCCGTGCCAGGCAGCGACATGCCAAGAGCCTCTGCGATGCAGGCCATGGTGCTTGCGGTGCCCATCACCGCGCACGTTCCTGCTGTCGTGGCCAACCGACCCTCGACGATATCAATCGTCTTGCGCTCTATTTTGCCAGCACGAAAGCTGCCCCAGAATCGCCGACAGTCGGTGCAGGCACCCAAGCGTTCGCCCTCATGCCGGCCGGTCATCATCGGCCCGGTGACAAGCTGGATAGCCGGCACATCAGCGGCTGCAGCGCCCATCAGTTGCGCCGGTACGGTCTTGTCGCAACCACCGATCATCACCACCGCGTCCATGGGCTGTGCACGGACCATTTCTTCAACGTCCATACTCATTAGGTTGCGGAACATCAGGCTGGTCGGGTTGAGGAAAACCTCGCCAAGGGAGATGGTTGGGAACTCGATCGGCAGACCGCCGGCAGCGAGTACGCCGCGCTTGACCGCATCAACCAGCTCGGGCATAGAGCGGTGGCAGTTGTTGAAGCCTGACCCGCTGGAGGCTATGCCAACCACAGGGCGTTCAAGCAGTTCCGTCGAATACCCCATCGACTTAATGAAGCTGCGCCGCAAATAAAGTGCAAAGGCCCGGTCGCCGTAATTGGTGAGGCCGCGCCCAATGCCGTGCTCTGGAATATCTGCCATGAAAACTCCTGGGGAATACCGTTTGAACAACCGCGCATCAAACAGTCGATGAAACGGGGGGTAATTTGGGAAAACGTTAAATATCCGACAACCGGGTTTTGATGTATTTGGCTTCCAAATAATCGCGGATACCCAGCGAGCCCCCCTCACGTCCCATGCCGCTGTCTTTGGTGCCACCAAAAGGCATTTCTGCGCTGGCAATCGCCAGTTCATTGACGCCCACCATGCCGGCCTCAATCGCCTCGCTTGCCAAGGTGGCCGTTTTCAGCGAACGTGTGAACAAATAGGAAGCCAAACCATACGGCGTGGCGTTGGCCAGTGCGATGGCTTCGTCAAAGCTGGCGAAAGATGCAATGGGAGCCACGGGTGCAAAGGGCTCGTCTTGCATGATGCGTGCGCTTTGCGGCACATCGGCCAATACCGTCGGGGCCAAATAGTAGCCCTTAGTGCCCAATCCTTGCGGCCGTTCCCCGCCGACGACCAAACGTGCACCGCTGTCCAGCGCATTGGCAATAAGCGACTGGGCGTGCACCAGACCTCGCCGGTTGGCCATGGGTCCAACCTCTGTCTCGGCCAACAAGCCTGGCCCTACCTTCAAAGACCGCGCAACCACGGCAAAGCGTTCAACAAAACGACCATACCCGCTTTCATGCACAAAAAAGCGCGATGGCGAGGCACAGACTTGACCGCAATTGCGGTATTTAAAGCGCGCACATTGCTCGGCTGCTGCCTCGACGTCGGCGTCCTCGAAAACCAACACTGGGGCATGGCCGCCGAGTTCCATAGACACCCGCTTGATTCCCTCTGCAGCCAGATGAAGCATCTTGCGACCGACAGCGGAAGAGCCCGTTAAAGTGATCTTGGCCACCTTCGGAGAGCCAACCAAGACCTCTGAGATGAAGCCTGAATCGCCCGTGACCAGGTTCACCGCGCCTGGCGGCATTCCTGCATCATGCAGCGCCTGCACTAAGGCCATGCAACAACCCGCAGCTTCGCTGGCGGGCTTGACTACCACGGTACAACCTGCGCCCAAAGCCGCCGCGATTTTTCTTGCGGGCAACAAAGCTGGGAAGTTCCAAGCAGAAAAAGCGGCCACCACGCCAACAGGTTCAAAGCGAACCTGCATGCGCACTTCAGGCACACGCGCTTGAAAGGTCTGCCCATAAATGCGCTGAGTTTCACCGGCATACCAGTCAAATTGGTCGGCTGCGTCGTTCAGTTCGCCCCGAGCCTGCGCCAAGGGCTTACCCGTTTCCATAGACATCATGCGCGCCATGTCGTCTGCCCGTTCACGCACTAGGGCAGCGGTTCGGTGCAGCAAGTTGGAGCGCTCCCAAGGTGATGTGTGACGCCAAGTGCCAAAGGCGTTGTGGGCGGCATCCACAGCCGCGTCCAAGTCGGCGCGGGCGGCCACAGGAATGCGGCCAATGACCTCTTCGTTGGTCGGGTCGATGACCTCGCGCACCTCGCCACCCGAGGCGCTGCTCCATTGGCCATTGATGAACAAACCATATGCACTGTACAAACCAAAATCTTCACGTTTCATTAAGAGCTCCCTCAAATTCAAAGGTTCAAACCAGCGTGGCAAGGTAGCGAGACTGCACGTCGTCACACCAATTGCCAACGTTCCATGAGCCATAGGCACCCAATCCGCCTTCAGGGCGCTCGCCGGCATAAACCGGTACATGCACCAGCGCAAGGCCGTCATGAGCGTGGGCGCGCATCAGTGCGTCTCGCAGACTATCTGCGTCTTCGCCGCCCCACAGGGCAAGTACACCCTTCACGCTGGAGGCCATCTTGACGTAATCCACTGCCACTCCATCGTTGGTTCGGAAATCGTGGCCGTATTGTGCGTGCTGCAAGCTAGATATCGCCGCCATGCGCCGGTTATCAAAGACCACGATGGTGCCTCGCGCGCCGTGCTCTACGGCGCTGATCAGCGCCTGTGGGTTCATCATGAAAGAACCGTCTCCAGTGAAGGCCATCGGATACCGCTTTGTGTCCGCCATTCCCGCAGCCGTTACCGCGCAGGTGGCAAAACCCATGTAAGAAGCACCCGTCTCGGTGTAGGTCTGATATGGCGCGTCGTCCTCAACGGTCTGGAAGCCGTTGGCCTGCACGTCGCCAGCATCGAAAAGCTTGATAGCGTCGACCTCTTTGGCAAAGTCGCATACAACCTTGATCGCTGCGGGCTGCGTCAGTACAGGGCGCTGCCAGACCTCATCAAATATCGGCGGCATGGCCTGGCGTTCGCTAAGGAAGCCCTTCCACGCGATCTTGCTCGCGGCGCAGCCATCCAACCACAAGGTGCGTGCCTGCGTCTGTTCGTCCGGTGTCAAATCAAGAGCCGACAACAACTGTGATACCACCGCACCGATGTCGCCCTGCAGCGCAATAGTCCGGTTGTAATGAGATACGTCTGAGAGATCGGCATTAATGTTGATCACCTCTTCAACCAACGGATAGCCAACACCCGAGCAGTCGCTCTGACACACTGCGCGCGTACCAACTGCCAAAAGTAGCGTAGCATTCGCCATGGCATGGTTACCACTGATCGAACCTTTGCTGCCTCCGACGTGCATGTATTGAGGGTGTGCGTCTGGCAAGATACCCGTCGAACCAGGCGAAACTACCACTGCGGCGCCGCAACGTTCTGCCAGTTCGCGTAGTGGCCCTGCGAAGGGGCGGCCGCCTCCGCCAACCTTGATAACAATACGAGCGTGGCGGCGCAATGCCTTTGCCGCCTGCTTTAGTGTGCCTATATCGGCGACGGCTGTAAGTGGGACTTGCAGCGCCTCTGGCAGCGCTTCTAAGTGCAAGTCGTGTATCACCTGCGGCTGAGTGTTGATGGGCAACAGCAAGTAGAACGGTCCTGGCTTAGCTGGGTGGTGCACGCACTGTGTGCCTCGGCGCAACGCGTCACGCAGAGCTTCAGGTGTGTGCAGCACATAGGATTGCCCCATCAGCGCCGTTATTTGGCCATACAAATGCTGCTGCTGTTTTGGGATCTGCTGCATGTTGTAGCCTTCGCCCCAGGTCGTCTCGTCACCATAAATGTGATACAGACCGACACCATTGCAAGCTGCAGCAAGCGATCCAGCCATTGCCTGCAGAGCGCCAGGCCCGATGGACGTTACCACCGCGCATGGTTCCCCCCAAGCCCAGGCCAGCGCGGTTCCAGCGTGTGCCATTTCGACTTCGTTGCGAAAGTTGTAGACCTGTGTCACGCCGGCTTTGGTGTAAATGCGAAGCACCTCAGCGAGGTCTGTCGAACCATGGCCGAAAATCGCCAAGTACTTACTGATGCCTTGCTTTAGCAGGCCCAGTACCAGCGCTTCGGACAACGTTACGGTCAGTTGCCTTGGCAGGGCTCCGGCGTCCAGGGCTTGCTGCAGACCACCGCTGCGTGCAATGGCCTGGGCCCGAGCTTCCTCACCCTGTGTACCCAGCAACATCTCAGTTGTTAATTTGGTACTGTGGTTCATTGCTGTTTTTCTTTCATTGCAGATTAAGGCGGACTCGAGCTATCAAGCGCGACAGCACAAAATAATCCTTGGCAGCGATTGCCATGCATTCGCTACCTGATGCGTAATAGTTGTCTGCCTTTGACGTTGAGCATGTGACACAAGCCTTTAAGTTAGTTGGCTGTGCGAACAAAGGCAGAGGGCTGGTTAGTTCATGGTTTCCACAAGCGGTACAAGCCCGGGCTGACTATGGGCAGCAGAACGCAATGCAACCAGCGCTTCCATAACTCGCTCAGGGGTCGCTGGAAGACGGTTCATACGAACGCCTACGGCATCGTAAATAGCATTGATGATCGCTGCCGCAGTTGGCGTGATCGCCGGCTCACCGATTCCCTTGACGCCCAACGGCGTCTTCGGGTCAGGTTCAGTTAACAACACGGATGTAACGTGCGGTATATCCAATGCAGTAGGGAGGATGTACTTTGCAAAACCGGGCGTGGTGGTGTTGCCGTTAACTTGAACGTACTCCTCCATCAATGCATGGCCCACGCCCATGACTACTGAGCCCTCAATCTGACCTTCAACCTGTTGTGGATTAATCACTCTGCCAACATCGTGTGCGGCCCAAACGCCAAGTACCTGAACCTCGCCGGTATCGTCATCGACCTCGACCTCGGCCACCTGTGCACCAAAAACGTAGCTTTGCCAAGGCGTAGCCTCACCCGTTTCTGGATGCAATGCAGTATGGGCTGAAGTGAAAAGGCCGCTACCGACAATGACGATTCCACGCTCTTTCTTCAACACGTGAACAGCATGCTCCATGCTAATTCGCTTGCTGGCGGAACCCTCTACCCACACTTGGCCGGAGAAAGCACGAACACTTTCAGCGCTGACACCCCAGTACGCACCCATCGCCGCACGAAAGCGGCCAAAGGCCTCGCGGCAGCCAACCGCTACAGCGTTTCCAATCATGTAGGTCATACGAGTCGCGCCGGCATGTGCTGCCTCGGGCACGCGTGCGGTGTCGTTGTCTCCCAATACGATGTCCTCAGGACGTACACCCATTTCCTGTGCCGCAATTTGGCATAGTCCCGTGAGTACACCCTCGCCAATCTCGGTCACGCCCGTGGCTATTTTTACTGTGCCGCCGTCGTCGAGTTCGACCCATACAGCTGCCCGGTCCATCGCTGCAGTGCGTGCAATACCGTACCAACCGCAAGCCACACCTCTTCCTCTGTGTTTCATATCATGTCCTCAATTGCTGATGATGTTTACCGAGCACAAGTCTGACTTTGGCTTGGTTCTAGGCACGAGCGGTTGTGTTTGGCCACCAATCAGATAAGACTGACGAGACCCTTCGTAATTAAAGTCGCTGCGCTGAGCAATACCCTGACCCTGGCGATAGGGCACGCCAGGCTCCCAGCCCGCAGCCTTGATCGCCGCTTCAAGACATTCAACTGCGAGCACACGATCCAATTTCTGGCGCGTGTGAGTCGTTGCGCCATCTAGCATCAGATTGATTCGACGCAGAGCCACAGGGTCCATGCCGAGTTTCTGTGCACAAAGATCAAGATGGCACTCGGTGGCAAACTCTGACTGAAAAGCGCCGAAGGCCCGGAATGCACCACTCGGGGTGTTGTTGGTGTACACGCCAATCGAATCAACCCAAACATTGGCAATGTCGTAGGGGCCGGGGCCTAGGATCGCCGACTTGTTCATGACGCCGGGAGTTGAAAGTGCGTAGGCTCCACCATCAGCGACCATGACCATCTTCGTAGCGACAATTCGGCCGTCGCGCTTTAGACCCATGGTGTACCTAATATTGAACGGGTGCCGCTTGGCACTGACTTTGATGCTTTCCTCCCGGGTAAACACATACCGTACCGGACGCCTTGTTTTGATAGCAGCCAACGCCAACATGCCTTGGTAAATCATGTCCTCCTTTCCACCAAAGCCGCCACCCACCGTACTCATGATCATGCGCACTTTGTTGATGGGTCTGCCCAGAATGCGCGCCAGCATATGGCGATGGTGGGTGATGTTTTGGCTGGGCGACTGCACCGTCACGCAACCATCGGCTTCCAAATAGGCAAGACCGGCCTCAGGCTCAAGATAGGCGTGCTCGATCGACTGGGTATCGTAAGTCTGTTCGACGATCAGATCGGCCTGCGCCAACGCCTCGTCGACGTCACCCTTACGGATGCGCGTGTGCTTACAGATGTTGTTCGAAGCAAACGAGTGCAACTGAATAGCGCCGTCTTGCATTGCAACATGCGGGTCGAATAAATTGGGAAGTTCTTCGTATTCAACGTGGATCGCAGCCACGGCAGCACGCGCAATGTCCAGCGTCTCAGCCGCAACCGCCACTACCGCCTCGCCAACGTAGCGCACGACGCCGCGGGCCAGTGTCGGTTGGTCCTCAATAAAGACACCAAAGTTGTCAACGCCAGGAACATCGTCGCAGGTCAATATGCACTCGACGCCCGGAATCACACGTGCGGCTTCGGCGTCGATGCGTACGATGCGTGCATGGGGATGCGGACTACGAACAACCTGCATGTGCAGCATGTTGGGCATGAACATATCAGCGGCATACTTGATCGCACCGGTGACCTTGGCCGGTGCGTCCAGGCGCCGTGTGCGCTGGCCGATGAAGCTGTGCGCCTCTGCGTCCTCCTCTAGCGCGCTGGCCGGAACCGCACCGCTTTGTATGTCGCGTGCCATTTCAACCGCATCAAGGATTTTTTGGTAGCCAGTACAGCGGCAAATATTGCCACCTAGGCCCTCTTTAATCTCGTCCCGGCTAGCTCCCGGGTTGCGGCGCAAGGTGGATGTTGCTGCCATCACCATGCCCGGAATGCAGTACCCGCACTGACTTGCGCCGCACTTATGGAAGGCCTGCTGCAGCAAAGACATGCCAGCGTCTCGATCCAGGTCGTCAATGGTCTCAACAGAGCATCCGTTGATCTTCTGGACCGGAGCGAGGCAGCTTTTGATCAGCTTGCCGTCGACAAACATGGAACACGTTCCGCATTCTCCTGCGCCACAACCTTCCTTGTTGCCCGTGAGCTTGAGTTCCTCGCGCACAAAGTCAATGACCCGGTAGTGGTTGGGGACTGTGCGCTGCACTTTGCGACCGTTGACGATCGCGGTGATCTCGGTGGTCGGGTGGCAGCCTTGCGCCAAAGTGCCCCCAGCTAGCAACAAATCAGACATTCTGGCTCTCCTTAGATATACGGGGCAAGTCAAACCCGGCGTGTGCAATTGCGGTAGCGAGCGAACGTTCAACAAAATTGCTCAGCACTTCACGCCGGTAACTCTGACGGCTTCGCGAGCGGACTCGATCGGCCACGCGGACAGATGCATCACGCAGAGCTGCCGAGGTGGGTTTGATTCCTGTTAACAGGTCTTCAATATCGGTTAGACGTTCGGGCACAGGCCCCACCGCGCCAATAGCAATGCGCAGATCGTCAATGCGATTGCCTTCATCAAGGTGGACTAGTGTGGCAAGGCAAACTGTGGAGATGGCCAGCGAGCGGCGGTGCCCCACTTTCTCAAAAGCAACACCGTGGTTGGGTAATGCGTCGAACTCCAATCTCGATAAAATTTCTCCGGGCTGCAACATAGTGCGGCTTGGGCCGAGAATGAATTCGGACAACGGTACGGAGCGCTCAAGTAATCGGTCACCCTCCCGTCGAACCAAAGTAACGTGGGTGTTGAGTGCGAGCAGCGCCGGCTGGGTGTCACCAGCCGGAGATGCGTTCACAAGGTTGCCGCCAACCGTGGCTTGTTCACGAATTTGATCATCTGCGAACCAGAGCGCGCAAACACCAAGCACCGGTGCTTGTTCCATCAGCAGCGGATGACGATGCAGCGCCGAAATCGGCGTAGTCGCGCCAATACGAATGCGCGCTCCTGCCTGAGATATGCCGCCCAGCGAAGTAATGCGGCTGATGTCGACAACCGCTGGCAAGTGCACGTCTCCAGCCCGGCCCTCCCGGGCCCAGGGCAGCAGATCGGTAGCACCTGCCAGTAAGCGCGCGGTTGGCATGCGCTCAAGCACGTCAAAGGTCTCTTCAAGAGATTTCGGCGTGAAGTAGTGGTCGAATGTCAGCACGGTCGAATTCTCCTTAGCAGCCTTCGGCGTGGCCGATTTTCACCACCACCTTGATCGCATCGCCGATGCGCTCGCGCGCATGGCGCAAAGCCTCCGGCACTTCTTCCAACGGGAAAGTGTGGGTATGAATCAACTTGGCGTCGAAGCGTTTCTGCGCCATCAAAGCTGCAGCGCGGTGAGTTGCGCTCTTGCCCTCTCCGCGAATGCCGAACAATGAGATGTTGTTACGCACCAGCGCGGCTACATCGACCGGCACTGGCTCGCCTGGGAATGCGGCCAAGCAGATGCGTCCACCGCGCCTCAACATGTTTGCGGCGTCATTGACTGCGTTCGGCGCGCCCGAGCACTCCAGTACATAATGCGCGCCGCCATTGGTGTACTCGCGCACCTTAGCTACGGAGTCTTCCTTATTCACGTTGATGGTGAAGTCGGCACCGAGCTTGCGCCCCATCTCAAGACGGTTATCGCGTGTGCCTGTCAGAATCACCTCGCTGGCTCCCAGTGCCTTGGCCACGCCAACTCCCATCAAGCCGATGGGTCCAGGGCCCATGACCACCACCGACTGACCGGCAATCAGCCCACCGATGGAATCAAGCCCGTACATTGCGGTGCCAGCAGTGACGATCAGCGTCGCCTCTTCATCGCTCATATCCTCGGGGACATGTGCCAAAGTGTTTATGTTGTTGACAGCATATTGAGTGAAGCCGCCGTCTGTCGTGAAGCCATTGGCCCGATGGCCTTTGTTGACATCACCGTAGTTTTTGCCGTAGTTCAGGCAAGAGGTGTACATACCTTCGCGGCAACGCTCGCAACGACCGCAACCGGCGTGCACTTCCACCGTGACGCGGTCGCCCACTTTGTACTCGTCAACGCCTTGGCCCAACTTGACCACAGTGCCCATGTACTCGTGGCCAGGGGTGAAATTTTTGTTGAAGGGCAAACCGCCATGAATCTGTGCAGGGGGTCCCTTATGGATGATTTCCAGGTCGGTCGCGCACACGGCGATGGCGTCGATGCGCACCAAAACTTCGGCAGCGCCTGGCACAGGCACGGGCTTGTCGACAAACGTGATTTGGTCAGGGTCGCCGAGCACCCAAGCCTTCATGGTCTCAGGTATTTTAAAGCTGCGCTGTCCCAAGAAGGCGGCGTCTGTGTTTGTATTCATGGGGTCTCCAAAGGTTGATGGTGAAGGGTTTGATCGAGCACTTCGTGCGCTGGCTTGTCTTGGCTCACGCGCTCGATAGGTCTATTGAACGCACACTCGCAGCAACTTGCAAGGGGAAGAAGAGCAGTTCTTGGACAAGTACAAGTTAATCTTTGAATTATCCAAACGCTTGCTTTGCAGTGAGGGGTTTTGGGCTTTGCACACTTTTTCAACCTCCACCTTCAGCGCTGTCAAGTCAACATTGTGGAAAATTACACTATGACTGATGACCGCATTTTAGGCGCTTGCCATTTAATACCGGGACTATCCCTTCCCCCGCAAGTCACCGATGTGTGCACGGTCTGAACGTGCATTGGAGACAACCAAACTCACCAAACAGACGACCTTGAATAACGTGCTGTCAGCCGCTTTATTAAGGGTTAACGAGGGGGTTGATCGCACTGCAGTCTATGGTCATTACTGGACAGTGCGGGACTTACTTTCAGCGCATAATTTAAAGAAATAACTTAATTGTCGCCACCATGAACAACAGCGCCGACCCTGACCCTAGACAAGCCACTGTCAATGTCGACGAACATGGATCAGATTTCATTCACACCTACTCGATGATCGAGCGGTCAGACCGCTTGGACTTTGACATTCGAGATCAGTCGGCTCGCTCACCCGTCACCCAGCCCCACCGGCATGAGTATTTTCAAATTTTTGCCAACCAAGCTGGGGCAGCCCCCCATTTGCTAGGGGGTCGCCGCTGTGAATCGGTACCTCGGTCCTTGATCTTTGTTCTGCCCTACCGTGTCCACCTTGCCATGGTGGAGCCTGGTTCGCGCTATCAGCTTATCAATTTTTCAAGCCGTTTTTTAAGGCCTGACTTTGCGCTGTCACCGCTAGAAATGGAAGAGGCATCGATCACCCAGTACCCTGAGCTCACGCCTTTCATTTACCAGGGCTGGTTTGATTTTGTTTTTGATCCTGCTGAATTCGCTTACATCGAAAGTTTGCTGCAACGCTTGCAGCAAGCCCGCAGTCACCGAACACTGGGCACTTTGGAGCGCGCACGGGGAGCGCTTTTTGAACTCATTGGCATGACTTCCGAACGGTTCGCGCCTGAGCTGCAGTCATTGGCCGAGCAACGCGTTTACCTGCAAGGTCACACGGATGCAATGCGCCGAATTTTCAAGTTCATCGATGAAAATCTGCACCTGAACATCGGCTTGACCGAGGTGGCAGAGGCCGCTTTTCTTTCTCCCAACTATTTGTCACAATTGCTTAAAAAGCACACCGGACAGGCTTTTGTTGATTGGCTCACGGGGCGACGAATGGAGCGTGCGCGAGAGTTGCTTGCGCACACCTCGGGCCGTGTCAGCACGATTGCTCACAGCGTGGGGTTTTCTGACGAAGCCTATTTCACGCGGCGTTTCAAGCAACGTTTCGGTACAGCACCGACGTCCTACCGCAGGTCCGTACATAAGGAATCATGAGCGCTTCGACTCCGAATTAGATTGCGCACCAACTATGCTGCAATTGGCAAGCGCCTCCACTTTCAGACTTGGATAATTCTGCGAAATTCTTGCACGTGACACAGTTTTGACAGGTACTAGCTTGCGTCCTCGGAGGATTTAAAGTTTAAATACCCTTCGGCTCTTCTGGGTAAAAACTGATTTAGCCATCAAACTGAGTGTGTCGGTTTTATTTCAACAAGTAGGAGACAAAATGATCGCAAAATTCACTTCCGTGCTGCGCATCCGCAGCCTTCAGCTGGCAACGATAGCTGTAGCAGCCATCGCCCCATGGAGCACAACCCTGGCTTCCGACTTTCCTAAACAAGCGGTTGAGATGACTGTGCTGTTTGGTGGCTCCAGCGCCACCATCGCACAGGTTTTAGCTGACGGCTTGTCCAAGCAGTTGAAAGTGCCTGTAGCCGCGGTCAGTCGCACCGGTGGCGGGGGTGCAGCGGGTTATTCGTTTGTCAAAGCTACGCCACCCAACGGCTACAACATCGTCTGGAACTCCAACTCCATCAATACTAATTTTCATGGTGGCAACATCCCCTTCGACTACCGCAGCTTCGACCCGGTAGCACAGGTTGGCATGGAAGTGCCCGCTTTGGCGGTGCGCAGCGACTCGGGCTGGAAAACCTTAGCCGATGTCGCCGCTGCCGGGAAAAAACAAAAACTCAAAGTCGGTATTTCTGGCCGCGGTGCTTTCACACACCTGGCCTCAGCAGCCTTGTTCAAAAAAATGGGTATTGAAGTGATCTACGTACCCTATGGCACCGGCAGTGCGCCCGTGGAATTGCTAGGTGGTCGCGTGGATGCGGCGCTTCAATGGCCATCCCAGTTCACAGCAATGGCCGA
>CAMBWM010000009.1 GCA_945871335.1 Polaromonas sp. YR568
TCAGCCACTGCGCCGCGGCCAATCATCAGCATGTCGCAGCCACTGACCTCACGGCAACGTGCGGCATCGGCCAGCGTCCATATCTCCCCGTTGGCCACCACGGGCAGCGTCACCACCTGCCGGATGTCGGCAATGCGCTCCCAATACGCTGGCGGGCGGTAGCCGTCGACCTTGGTTCGGGCGTGCACCACCAGCTCGCTGGCGCCGGCCCCGTCAATAGCGCGGGCGCAGTCTTCGGCCAGAGCATCGTCATGAAAGCCCAGGCGCATCTTGGCCGACACCGGCACCGCCGCCGGCACAGCGCGGCGCACCGCAGCCACAATGCGACCCACAGCTTCTGGGTCTTGCAATAAAGCGGCGCCGCCGCCGTGGCGGTTGACGATATTGGCCGGGCATCCGAAGTTCAGGTCAATGCCGGCCGAGCCCATCGCCGCCAGCCGGGCGGCGTTGTCTGCCATGCACGCGGCGTCCGAGCCCAGCAGTTGCGCACGCACCGGCACACCGGCCGGCGTGCGGCTGCCGTTCAGCAACTCGGGCACCACACGGATGAAGACCCGTTCGGGCAGCAGCTGGTCGGTGATGCGGATGAATTCAGAAACGCAGCGGTCTATGCCGCCGACCCGCGTCAGAATGTCGCGCAACACAAAGTCCAGCAGCCCTTCCATGGGCGCGAGTAAAACGAGCGGAGTCGGCTTGGGGCTGATCATGTGCGGGGGTTCGGCTTGGACGCAGCGCAAGGCAAGCCCCGGCACATGCTCAACCCAGCGCGCGTTTGAGGCGGATTTCTTCCAGCCGCGCCGTGCCCACGGGCACGGTTTTGAGCGAAGTCATTTCACGCTTGAAACCGGCATGCTCAAAAAAGCGCATGGCGCGCTCGTTTCGCACCGGCACCCAGGCGCTGACATTCGTGCAACCCTCTTCCTTAAGCCCGTCATGGGCGGCGTCCCACAGCGCCACGCCGGCGCCCTGACCCCATTCGGCCGGCAAGACATACAAAGACCAGATCTCGCCCATGGTCGAAGGCGTGCCCTTATCGCGCGATCGGTCAAAGCCGACAAAGCCAACGATCTCGTCGTCTTTGCAAACCACTTGCACTTGCGGCTCGCTGTACTCGATGGCTTCGCGCCACAAAGCCTGGCGTTTTTCGACAGAGGGCGCAGCAAGCTGCTCGTCGGGCAAGAGCCCCTGGTAGGCAGCCTGTGCAGAGGCCACGTGAATTTGAGCGATGGTCTTGGCATCGCGAACGGTAGCGGGTCGAACTTGGTAACTGGACATGGAAAAGTTGGGTTTAAACGTGATACCTGAGCAGATCAGGATTTTTGAAAAAGAAGCAGAATTGTCGCCGCAAATGTAAATGCCAGACAAGGGCCATCAACAAAGTTCCGGCTCAGGTTAAATTGCAGCTTGTCATGAGCCACCCATTACTTCCTTGCGCCAGCTTCAGCGTCTGCATCCAGCCCCAGAGCGGTGAGTTTGCAGCGCCGGCAGATCAAACCGTGTTGCAGTCGGCACTGAACAGCGGTTTTGCGCTGCCGAGCTCGTGTCGCAACGGTGTTTGCCGCACTTGCCTGTGCCGCTTGCACAGTGGCCGCATCAGCTACCGCATGGCCTGGCCCGGTCTGAGCGCTGAAGAAAAAGACGATGGTTTGTTTTTGCCCTGCGTGGCCTACCCTGCGTCGGATCTGGTGATGCAAGTTACTCAGGCCGATGAGGTTTAAGCGCTGGATGTGAGCCGCGCGCGCAGCGGACCCCAGCGCTAAAACGCGGTCAGATTCAAAGCCGATCCTGCCTGGCCAGATCCGGAAAATAACGCAGCCAGGCAGCGGCAATCAACAGCGTTCCCACGCCGCCCAGCACCACCGAGCCCACCGGCCCGAACACAGCAGCCGTGGCACCCGACTCAAACTCGCCAAGCTGATTGGAGGCACCGATGAAGACAGAGTTCACGGCACTGACACGCCCGCGCATTTCGTTGGGTGTTTCTATTTGCACCAGGGTCATACGCACCACCACGCTGACCATGTCAGCAGCACCTGAGAGCGCCAGCGCAAGGAGTGACAAAGCAAAACTGGTGGACAGGCCAAAGACCACCATGCAGACACCGTAGACCGCCACTGCCGCCAGCATACGATGCCCCACGTGCCGCTGCATAGGCCTGCGCGTGAGCAGCACCGACATGACGACCGCACCCACCGCAGGCGCCGCCCGCAGCAGGCCCAGGCCCCAGGGGCCGACCATCAAGATGTCTTTAGCAAACAGGGGCAGCAAGGCCGTGGCACCTCCCAGCAGCACCGCAAACAAGTCCAGCGAAACGGCGCCCAGCAAGACCTTGCGCTCCCAGACAAAAACCAGGCCTGCCAGCAGAGTGCTCATGGTGACAGGTTCATGTGGCGGAGCCATGTGCACATAGCGAACGCGTGACATTAAGAGTGAAGCGATCAAAAACAAGCCAGCGCTGCTCGCATACACCGCCGTGGCGCCGGCCACAAAAATCAGGCCGCCCAGCGCCGGCCCCGCAATCACGGCAGCTTGCATACCGCCGGAGCTAAAAGCCATGGCGCGAGAGAGCAAAGCAGGCGGCACGAGTTGCGGCGTCAACGCCTGCTGTGCCGGCATTTGAAAGGCCCGCGCCGCGCCCAAGGCCACCGACAAGCCAAGCAGCAGCTCACGCGAGGCCCAGGGGCCAACCGCCAGAAGACCTTCGGTGGCAGCCATAAAGATCAAGGCCACCAGGCACTGTACCGACATACAAACCAACACAATGCGCGCGCGGTTCAGGCGATCAGCCACATGACCAGCGACCAGTGTGAGGAGCAAGGCCGGCAAAAACTGAAACAGTCCGACCAAACCCAAGTCCCAGGCACTGCCGGTCAGCTCATACATTTGCCAGCCCACTGCGACCATCAGCATCTGCATGCCACCGGTGCTAGCCACCCGGGAATACCAAAGGCGCATGAAGGCAGTTTGGCGGGCTAAGTCGGAAAAATTGTGCAGATCCATGAGGTATCAGCTTAACAGTCCAGCCTGCCGGGGACAGCCCCGCCTTCTTGCAACGATAATATGTATCTACGGGCAGCAGGCCCGCAGCCAACCCACAGGAGCACACCATGGCAAAAGGTCAACAATCCCAGAAGATGGTCAAGAAACCCAAAAAAGACACATCGCCACCCAAAACAGTTTCGCCGGACGCTGTGCGCCCCACCGTCGTCACCGTGGTGCCGGTGCGCGGCAAACTTAAAAACAAATAAGGGCCGTGAAGCCCGTGCCAGAAGTCGGCACGCCTGCCCCGGATGCCGGCGTCACAACGCCGCTGGCGCAACGCGGCAACCCCTTGCACGGGCTGACGCTAGAGGCCATCGTCACCGCCCTGGCCGCGCACTACGGCTGGGAAGAACTTGGCCAGCGCATTCAGATACGCTGTTTTGTGCTGGACCCCAGCGTGGCCTCTAGCCTGAAGTTTTTGCGAAAAACTCCCTGGGCGCGCGAGAAGGTTGAAAGCCTTTACCTTTTTATGCTGCGCGAGCAAAAGCGTGCAACCCCATCTGTCCAGTCCTGAAGTCCCTTTGAAGTTTCACTTCAAGGACGATTGCCTGCTGGTGCTCGACAAACCCGCTGGCCTGCTGTCCGTGCCCGGGCGCGGAGCCGACAAACAAGACTGCCTGAGCGCACGCGTGCAAGCCCAATACCCGGACGCGCTGGTAGTGCATCGACTCGACATGGCGACATCGGGACTGCTGCTAATGGCCAGGGGGCCGAGCGCGCAGCAGCACTTGAGCCTGGCTTTTGCCGGGCGGCGTGTTCACAAACACTACACCGCCGTGGTGCAGGGACTGATGACCGAGCCGCCTTGCACACCGGATGCGGCAGACGCATTGCAGGGCTGGGGCCTGATCGACCTGCCAATTGCCGCCGACTGGCCGCGCCGGCCGCTGCGCATCATTGACCAAGCCCTGGGCAAACCCAGCCAAACGCGCTGGCGCATTGAAAGCCGTGACCCACAAGCCGGCACCACTCGGCTGCTGCTCGAGGCCTTAACAGGGCGCTCGCACCAGCTGCGCGTGCATTTGCAAGCGCTGGGTCACCCGATTTTGGGTGATGCACTGTATGGTTGGCAAAGCATCGCTCCGGCACAGCGCTTGCATTTGCATGCCAGTGCGCTGGCCTTTGCGCACCCGGTCACAGGTGCATCCTTGCAGTTCACCAGCCCCGCTTCTTTTTGACGGAAACCCCTATGACACAAGCACAACTCACCATACTCACAGGCGCATCACGCGGCATGGGCCTGGCCATGGCCACGCAGTTACTGGCACCCGGCAACACGCTCTTGTGCATCTCCAGGCAAGTGAACGCACAACTCGCTGACCATGCGCTGGCCCTGGGTGCTCACCTGCTGCAATGGACCGAAGACCTGACGCAAGGACAGGCTGTCAGCCAGCGGCTTGAAGCCTGGCTGCAATCTCAAAATGGGGCAGATTTTGCCTCTGCCAACCTGATCAACAACGCCGGTGTGATACCGCCGATTGCACCGCTCAGCCTGAGCGATCCGGCTGACCTGGCGCATGCACTGCGCGTGGGACTGGAAGCGCCCATGCAGTTGTGCGCGGTTTTTTTGAAGGCAACTGGCCAATGGCCTGGCACGCGAAAGATTTTGAATATTTCATCGGGTCTGGGTCGGCGGGCCATGGCTTCGCAAGCGGCTTACTGCGCGGCGAAAGCGGGCATGGACCATTTCACGCGCTGCCTGGCGCTGGACGAGGCACTCAAACCCCAGGGCGCAAAAGTCTGCTCGCTGGCGCCGGGCGTGATCGACACCGAGATGCAGCTACAGCTGCGCAGCGCAGACGATGCGCTTTTTCCGGATCGCAGCGGATTTGCCGGCCTGCATCAGGGCGGGCAGCTGACTTCGACGGACGATGCGGCCAGGCGGGTGCTGGCGTATTTGGCGCGGGCTGAATTTGGACAGAACCCGGTGGCAGACGTACGCGAATAACTCAGGGCTCGATCTTCACGCCCTTCCAGAAGGCCACGCGGTCTTTGATGCTCTCGGCTTCGCACTTCGGCTCGGGGTAGTACCAGGCGGCGTCGGTGTTCATTTCACCATTGACCAACAAAGAGTAATAACTCGCCTGCCCCTTCCACGCGCACATGGTGTGATGGTTGCTGAAGGTGACATGGTCGCGGTTGAGCGCGCTGATGGGGAAATAGTGATTGCCTTCGAGCACAACGATGTCGTCGCTTTCTGCAATCACGGTGTTTTGCCAGATGGCTTTCATGACTAAATTCCAGATTTAATTTTCGAACGTTTCAAACACCGCCTTGCGGATGGGTCGGGTCTATCCACAGCACGGTCTGCGGTTTTTCGGCGGGCTCGATGTCCAGGTTGACGGCCACGGCCTCACCGTCACTGCGGCACAACACGCATTCGAGAGGCTCGGTCGGGCTGGCGTTGATCTCCTGGTGCGGCACAAAAGGCGGCACATAAATGAAGTCCCCTGGCCCGGCCTCGGCCGTGAACTCCAGGTGCTCGCCCCAGCGCATGCGGGCGCGGCCACGGATGACATAAATAACGCTCTCCAGAGGGCCATGGTGGTGGGCACCGGTCTTGGCGTCGGCATGGATGGTGACCGTGCCGGCCCAGAGTTTTTGCGCTCCGACGCGGGCAAAGTTGATCGCCGCCTGGCGGTCCATCCCCGGCGTCTGCGCGGTGTTACCGTCAAGCTGACCGGCACCAATGACGCGCACGCCGTCGTGCTTCCACAAGGGTTCTTGGCTGTGGTCTTGTGAGTGTCCGGGCGCTGTGTTCATGACTTGCCTTATTTGTAGCGTTCACGCGCCAGCGCCGCGCCCTTGGCCAGGGCCTCGAGCTTTTTCAGCGCAACGTCGCGGCTCATGGGGGCCAAGCCACAGTTGGTACATGGTAGCAAGCGGTTTTTAGGCACGTACTGCAAAGCTTTGCCAATGGTATCGGCGATTTGCTCGGGGGTTTCAATCTCATCGCTGGCGACGTCGATGACACCGACCATCACGTCCTTGCCTTCGAGCAGCGCCATCAGGTGCGGCGGAACATGCGAGTGATAACACTCCAGGCTGACCTGCTGGATGCTGCTCTTGGCGAGCGCAGGAAAGATAGTTTCGTATTGACGCCACTCCTGGCCCAGTGAAATTTTCCAATCGTCGTTGGCTTTGATACCGTAGCCGTAGCAAATATGAACAGCGGTGGTGCAAGTCAGGCCCTTGGCGGCAACTTCAAGCGCCGCCACACCCCAATCGGCGGCGTCTTTCAAGTAGGCGTTGAAAGCGGGCTCGTCAAATTGAATAATGTCCACGCCATCGGCTTGCAGCGCCAGCGCCTCCTGGTTGAGTAACTCGGCAAAGGCCATGGCCAACTTGATTTTGTCGCCGTAAAAGCGGTCAGCCACGGTGTCCACAATCGTCATGGGGCCGGGCAAGGTGAACTTGATTTTTTTCCTGGTGTGCGCACGCAGCAGGCGGGCCTCGGTCGCATGCACACGGCCTTTGAGGCGCAGCGTCGAGACGACCTGCGGAACCATGGCGTCATAGCGGTTGTCGCGGATGCCCATCTTTACCTTGTGATCGAAGTCGATGCCTTCTACCTGCTCCAGGAAGCCGTGCACAAAGTGCTGGCGCGACTGTTCACCATCGCCAATCACGTCCAGGCCCGCGTCTTCCTGCGCCTTGATCCACAGCAGCGTAGCGTCCAGCTTGGCCTGCGCCAGTTCGGCGCCTTCGGCTTTCCACTGCGGCCAAAGCTTTTGCGTCTCAGACAGCCAGGCGGGTTTGGGCAGGCTGCCGGCAATGGTGGCGCTGAATAGGGGGGTGCTCATGAAAACTGTCTCCGTGTGGGGTTGTTGTCGATCGGCTCAGGACGGCAAAGCAGACGCCACGCCACTATAGCGACAAGTCAGCAGCGGGCCCGAAAAGCGTCCGGACAAAAGGCTGTTCCAATAAGCGACTTCGATTGACCGTTTCAAAGACCCCACCCATGGCACTCAAAGCCACTATTTACAAAGCCCAGCTGCAAATCGCCGACATGGACCGCAACGTCTATGCGGACCACACGGTGGTGATTGCACGCCACCCCTCTGAGGCCGATGAACGGATGATGATCAGGCTGCTGGCCTTCGCACTGAATGTCACGGCCGACGACAACAAAGGCAAGCTTGAGTTCGCCAAGGACCTGTGGGACGTGGACGAAGCAGCGCTCTGGCACAAGGATTACACCGATGCCATTCTGCACTGGATCGACGTCGGCCAGCCCGACGACAAACGCCTGATGAAGGCCGCCGGCCGGGCCGAGCGCGTCACCGTGCTGAGCTTTTCCAGCAGCACACCGGTGTGGTGGAAAGCGATTGAAACAAAACTCACGCGGGCGGCCAACCTGGTGGTCTGGCAAATTGACGCAGTCGAAAGCCAAGCCCTTGCCAAGTTGGCCAATCGCACCATGCAGCTGCAGGTGACGGTGCAAGACGGCACGGTGTGGATGAGTACCGGAAGCGACTCGGTAGAAATCACGCCGCGGCGTTTGAGCGCTCCGCGTTCGGACTGAAAAATCAGTCGCAGCTAAGATGCCTGTTCCACCCGCTCACGTCATGGTTTGACGCGCGCTGACCGGTGCGGCTTTTAATCACCCTGACGTCCTTCATGCCCCCCATTCTTTATTTCTTTGCGCTCTGCAACCTGGTCATTGGCAGCGGCGCTTTTGTGCTGGGCGGGATCTTGCAGCCCATGAGCACCTCGCTTAGCATCAGCGTGGCGGCTGCCGGTCAGGCCATGACCGCTTATGCACTTGCTACGGCCTTGGTAGCGCCGATGCTGATCGTGCTGACAGCCAAATGGTCACGCAGGCGCACCATTCAGCTGGCGCTGAGTCTTTTCACCGCCGGCTGCGTGGTGTGCGCGCTGGCACCAAACCTGACGCTGCTGTTGCTGGGCCGGGTGCTGATGGGTGCAGGCGCCATGTTCACGGCCGCTGCATCGGCGCTCACGGTGAGCATGGTCCTACCAGCCCAGCGCGGTAAGGCGCTGTCCATCGCCTTCTTGGGCATCAGCATCAGCTACGCAGTGGGCGTACCAGTAGGCGCCTGGTTGGGTTTTGAATACGGCTGGCGTGTACCGGTCTGGCTGTCTGCAGGCGCCAGTCTGGGCGCGCTGGTGGCGGCTAGCTGGATCGTGCCGGCCAACATGGCCAGTGCAGGCAACAGCTTTGTCGGCTTCAAGGCTGCGGCTTTGCAACCTGCAGTGTTGCGTGTCTGGCTTCGCACCTTGCTCTACTTCGTGGCCATCTTCAGTGTGTTCGCTTACATAGGCCCTGTGCTGCAAGCGCTCAACCCCATGAGCACAACCCAACTCTCGCTCAGCCTGGCAGCCTACGGCTTTTCGGGCATCGTTGGCACTTTGGTCGGCGGATGGGCCAACGACCGCTTTGGTCCGCTGCGCTCTTTAAGGCTACAGTTATCGGCGCTGATCTTGATGATGTGCTTGCTGCCGCTGACGCAGGGTCACATGGCATTGACCGTCTCGGCCATGGTGGTCTGGGGCGTTACAGGCTTCAGCATGATAGCCCCACAGCAAAGCCTCCTCGCCGGCCTGTCGCCAGCGCAAGCGCCGCTGCTGCTCAGCTTGAATGGCTCCATGCTCTTTGTGGGCTCTGCGGTGGGCAGCGTGATGAGTGGCGCGCTGCTAAGCACTCTGGGTTTGAGCCGGCTGGCCTGGGTGGGCGTACCTTTTGCGGCACTCGCGTTTTTGACCCTGCTCTTTGACAAAATGCCCAGACACAAGCCTCAAGCATCCGCCTGAGCCAAATGCACTGGACAAGCCATGAAGAACATCGCACCTGACGCAAATGCTGATGGCAGCCAGGCATTGGTCCAGCTGCAAACTCTGCAAGATGCCTTGGCCCAGCTGCGTGTTGAAACGCTGGGAGCCGCCCTCTTCGCTGAACTGGCACAAGCCCAGCAGGAACTGCTAGCCGCCCTGCCACCGCGCTTTTTCGACGTGTTGATGCAGTTGTTAAGCCGGCTCGAATCAAGCGCACTTTTTACCGATGAGAGCTGCTCCTTCAGTCGCCATGATCTGCTTGACAGCTTACAGTTGTGGCTGGACAAGGCCGGGCAAACTTTGCAAGCCCAGGCCAGCAGACAAACTGCTGATCCCCCTGATCGGCTGAGCTGATGCACCGCAAGAGTTTTGCTGCCAGCCAAGCCAGAACGAATGCGTTATGATTATTTTCATGCGGTTTTTTGTGATGATCCTTCTCGTGCTTTTGCTGCCTTTGGGCAGCGGTTCGGGCGTGGCCGTGGCAGCAGAGTCTCATCACATCAAAACGCAGGCGCATCAGGCCAGCAACCCTGCTTCAGCGGCACATCTGCCAGACTGCCTGGGTCACGGTACGATGGCGGACAATGCCAGCCCCGACACGAACGACGTCATAGCGACTGATGCTGCTTGTGACGCATGCTCAGCCTGCCAGACCTGTAACGTCATGGGTTTGGCTTTTTCTCGGACTGACCTGCAGCCATTGCCGGCGTCCAACGCCCAGCCGCAGGCATTAAGCCCTGCATTCGCAAGCGCTCCCGCAGCGCGCGACCAAGAACCGCCCATTTCCTGAAGGCCGGGCCCAAGCTGGGCCTCTACAAGCTGGCAGCAATCCTTCGACAAGCCGGTTGACGTGCTCTCGCTCGCTCACACACGCTTGTCTAAGAACCCAAGGCTGCTGCCTTAAACGCTAATCGACATGCTTTTTCAAAGCGTGCGCTTTCAGGAGTTGAACTTGAACCGTCTGATAAAAACCTTGACCCTCGCGAAGGCCGTGGGCCTGCTGGTGCTGCTTTTGAACAGCCCAGCAACGCATGCGCAAAACGCGGACTATCCACGCGCCAATCCTCAGCCAGCCCTACAGGCTGCCAGCCCACAGACCCAGGTGCCGCTCGCCAATTACCAAAGCGCACTGCGAGGACTGCCGCAGGGCGTTGAAAGCCAGAGCACAGACTGGCGCAGCGCCAACGACACGGTCGGCCAGTTCAAGCGCGGGCACATTGATCTGCTCAAACTTGAAAATGCGCCGCAAGCGCAGCCAAGGAGCCAGCCATGAGCACGCAAATTCGGTTCGCACCAGCTTCGCGCCATCGCCGCCTTGCAGCCTTAAGCGCACTGGCCTTGAGCTCGTTGCTTAATGTCCACGCCAACACCCTGCCTGAAGTCAGCGTTCAGGGCCTGCAGCAAGGCAGCGCAAGCACCCTCGCCCCCAGCGTGACGCTGCCCTCGCCCGGCGCAGACCACAGCGCAGAGTTGGCGCGCCTGCTGGCAACCCCAGTAGACGCCAATGCGGCAGTGCGTATTGCCTTGCTCAACAACCCTGACTTGCAGGTCATGCTGGGCACGGAAGGCTTGGCAATTTCAGATCAATTTGGCGCCAATGCGCCGGCCAAGCTCATGGCTCGCAAGGAGATCACGCAGCTGTCTGCGAACACGCAAAAGGCCTGGATCAACGCCGTGGCCGCCGCCGAATCCGTGAAGGCGCTGCAAGCCGCCCGCCTGGCTGCTGAAAATAGCGGTGAGTTAGCCCGGCGACTTGCAAGGGTGGGCAACTGGAGCCGCCTGCAACAGGCCCGCCAGCAAGTCTTGCTGGCCGAAGCCGCTGCGGACCTGGCGCGGGCGCAAGACAGCGCCTTTGCTGCCCGTGAAAAACTCATCGTATTGATGGGCTTATGGGGCCCTGCGGCCATCTTTGCACTGCCAGACGCCCTGCCCGCCTTGCCTGAGGCACCGCTCGACTTACCTGACATTGAGCAACGCAGTCTGCAGGCCCGTGCGGATCTAAATATTGCGCGCATGCAATTGCAGCGCAAGGAGACGGAGCGACACGTCAAACGCCAGGCCGACCTGTGGGGCTCGATGGAAGACACCGCCGCCCTGCGTAGCATGGCGGTGCAAGCCCGCAGCGACGCACGCCTGAGCTACCAGCGCTACCGAAGCCGCTACGATCTTGCGCGACATCACCAAAAAGAACTGCAGCCGCTGCGCGAGTTCATCAACGACGAAATGGTGCTGCGCTACAACGGCATGCTGTCCAGCGTGTTTGATTTGCTGGCAGATACCAAGCTCAAAGCACAGGCAGCCAATGCCGAGGTCGAAGCCCGACGCGATTTCTGGCTGGCCGATATCGACCTGCAAACCTTGCTGGCCGGCGTGGCACCCACCTTCGCAGACAACGCTGGCAAGGCCGCCGCTGCGGCCAGTGCTTCACCTGCCCATTAAGCAGCTTTTTAGCGGCTCACTGAAGATCATGGTCAAAGGAAACCAAAAAATGAACCGACGCAATTTTTTCAACACTGCAGCTATTTCTGCTGTGGCCGCCGCGACAGTGAGCAAGGTCGCCATGGCGGCCCTGCCCGAGCCGGCGCTGATGAACAGCCCCAACACCGCTTCCCCGCTAGCCCCGCCTAACGGACAACCCTACAACCCCGTCGTGACGCTCAATGGCTGGAGCCTGCCTTGGCGCATGAACCAAGGCGTTAAGGAGTTCCATTTGGTGGCAGAGCCCGTGGTGCGCGAAATGTCTCCCGGTTTCAAGGCCCATATGTGGGGCTACAACGGCCAAAGCCCGGGCCCAACCATTGAGGTGGTCGAAGGCGACAGGGTGCGCATTTTTGTTACCAATAAGCTGCCCGAGCACACCAGCGTGCATTGGCACGGCCAGCGCTTGCCCAATGGCATGGACGGCGTATCGGGTCTCAACCAACCGCCGATTCCGGTGGGCAAAACTTTTGTCTACGAATTTGAGGCGCGCCGTCCCGGCACCTTCATGTACCACCCGCACGCCGACGAAATGACGCAGATGGCCATGGGCATGATGGGCTTTTGGGTCACGCACCCCAAACTCGATAAAAACGGCAAGCACCCGCAGATTGACAGCGTGGACCGTGACTTCGTTTTTTTGCTCAACGCCTACGACATCGAGCCAGGCAGCATGACGCCCAAAATCATGACCATGCTGGACTTCAACCTGTGGTCGTGGAACAGCCGTATCTTTCCGGGCATCGACGCGCTGAACGTGCGGCACAACGACAAGGTACGCATTCGCTTCGGCAACCTCACAATGACGAACCATCCGATTCATTTGCACGGCCACGAATTTCTGGTCACAGGCACTGACGGCGGGCCCACGCCCAAGTCCACGCGCTGGTATGAGGTGACGACCGATGTGGCTGTCGGTCAGATGCGGCAGATCGAGTTCCTGGCGGATGAAGAAGGCGACTGGGCTTTTCATTGCCACAAGAGTCACCACACCATGAACGCGATGGGCCACGATGTACCGACCATGATTGGCGTGGACCACCGCGGCTTGGTCAATCCGATGCAAAAATCCGTGCCTGACTACATGGTGATGGGCGAGCGTGGCATGGCCGACATGGGCGAAATGCAAATGCTCCTGCCAGACAACACCGCGCCCATGATGACGGGCAAGGGCCCTTACGGCGGCTTGGAAATGGGTGGCATGTTCAGCATGTTGAAGGTTCGGCGTGACCAAAAGCCTGGCGACTACTCAGATCCGGGCTGGTACAAGCAGCCGCCCGGCACCCAGGCTTATGAATGGAAAGGCGCGCTGCCTGAGGCGCCGCGTCAGTCTCCAAGCTCTGCGGCGACCCCGGCTGCCAAAGCTGCACAGAGCGCACAGCCTGCGACTGAAGTTCAGATTCGAAAACCCGCCAGCGGCGCGGGCCATCAAGGTCATCATTGATGGCCGAAGCCACTCCAATTTTTAATTCATCTAAGGCTAAGTTCAAAATGAAATCAATATCCTCCACAGTCTTGTCCAAGGTCTCGCACTTAGGCGCCGTTACCCTCGTTTCCGTCGCAGGCCTCGCTGCTACGGCCTCTAACCCGGCCTTGGCCCACGGCGACAAAGCCATGAAGGCCAGCCCCGTTGTCAAAGAGCAAAAGCCCTGGGGCATCGCCGGTGACTTGAGCGGCGTCAAGCGCATCGTCACGCTGACCATGGACGACAAGATGCGATTCACGCCCGACACGCTGAGCTTCAAAGAAGGCGAGACGGTACGCTTCATCGTTAAAAACCAGGGCAAGCTATTGCATGAGATGGTGATCGGCACCCGCGCTGAGTTGGACGCACACGCTGCGATGATGGAAAAATTTCCGAAAATGGCGCACGATGAGCCTTACATGGCGCATGTGGACCCAGGCAAGCAAGGCGGCCTGGTCTGGACCTTCAACCGCCCCGGTGATTTCGAGTTTGCCTGCCTGGTGGCCGGCCACTTTGCGGCCGGTATGAAGGGCCGTATCAAAGTGACAGCGCGCTGAGCCCACTGTTGGGTTTTCAAAATTCACTTTTAAGGAGATCTTCCATGCAAAGACGACTAGCTTTAATCAGCCTGACCGGCGCAGTGTGCGCCGCTTGGCTACCCGCCGCCTTGGCCCAAGGGCCGGCCATGACCAAGGGCAGCAAGCCTCAAATCGAAGTCTGGAAAGACCCGGACTGCGGCTGCTGCAAAGACTGGGTAATTCATTTAGAGGCCAATGGCTTTGCCGTGCGCGTTAACGACAGTGGCAACACCGCCGCCCGCGCCCGCCTGGGCATACCGACCAAGCTCGGCTCTTGCCACACGGGCTTGGCTGATGGCTACGCCATTGAAGGCCATGTGCCTGCGCGCGAGATCCTGCGCCTGCTGCGCGATAAGCCTGCCGTGCTGGGTCTGGCCGTGCCCGGCATGCCGGTGGACTCCCCGGGCATGGACGGCGCCGTCTATGGCGACCGGCGCGACCCCTACGACGTGCTGCTGGTTAGCCGCGACGGCAGCACCCGCGTTTACCAAAGCTACAACCGCAAGGCCAATTCAGCTTGAAGACTTGGCTTTCATTTTTAAAGAAAACATCCTATGAAAAAATTCCTAATCTCTTTCACACACCACAAGTTCTGGCTGGCACTTTCACTTAGCGCACTGACGTTTGGCGCCCTGGCGCAAGCACTGCCGCTTGCTGAAGGCGAAGTGCGCCGCGTTGACAAAGCCGGCGGCAAGATATCACTCAAGCACGGCGAAATCAAAAACCTGGACATGCCGCCCATGAGCATGGTTTTTCAGGTCAGCGACAAAGCATTGCTCGACAAGGTCAAGGTCGGCGACAAGGTCAACTTCACCGCCAGCCAGGTCAATGGTGACTACACGGTGATGAGCATCGAGCCGCGTAAATAAGGGCTGACCCTGGTGCGCGCGGGCCGGCTTAAAGGCCCAGGGCTTTCCAGCCCGCAAGCCCGAGCTTTTCCAGCGTCTTAATGTTTTCTTCAAAGATGGTTTCAGCCTCGGGAAACGCCTCCACGGCTTTTTCCACGCTGACTTCGCGCAGCAGGTGCAGCATGGCAAAAGGCGCGCGGTTGGTGTAGTTGCTGATGTCGTCCGGCTCAGTGCCGTCGAACTGAAAGCGCGGGTGAAAGCTGGCGAGTTGAATGACGCCCTCCAAACCGTGCTCCTCAACCACGCCGTCAGCCACTTCCAGAAAATCATTGAAGTCCAAAAAGTCTTCGAACAGCGTGGCGTGAATTAGCAGCGTGGTGTCAATCTCCTCAGCCGGCGTGGCCAACAGCAAGTCCAACTCGCGGTCCAGTTCTTCCAGCAAATCGTCCGCATGCCGCGCCCGGCTGACCACCAGCCGCACCTGGTTCTTGACATACACCGCCTTGGCAAACGGGCACAGGTTCAGCCCGATCACGGCTTTTTCAAGCCAAAGCCGCGTTTGGGAAATAACTTCTTCTTCAGACATGTGGACGAACCTCGAAAAGCCCTTCGACAAGCTCAGGGCGAACGGAGAAATGCGGCGAAATCAAACCCAGCAGGGGCCGCGGAACCGGCTCAGCCGGGCCGCAGGCGCAGCGGCCCCCTCGGGGGGCAGGAAGCGACACGCAGTGCGCGACCGTGGGGGCCTACTTCAATGCTTTGAAGCGCATGCGCTTAGGCTTGGCGCCCTCTTCGCCCAGGCGTTTCTTCTTGTCGGCTTCATATTCCTGGTAGTTGCCGTCAAAGAAGGTCCACTGGCTGTCGCCTTCGGCCGCCAGAATGTGCGTGGCGATGCGGTCCAGAAACCAGCGATCGTGGCTGATCACCATGACCGAGCCGGCGAACTCGAGCAGCGCGTCTTCGAGCGAGCGCAGAGTTTCAACGTCGAGGTCGTTGGACGGCTCGTCAAGCATCAACACGTTGCCGCCGGCGATCAAGGTCTTGGCCAGGTGCAGGCGGCCGCGTTCACCGCCAGATAACATACCCACGCGCTTTTGCTGGTCGGCGCCGTTGAAGTTGAAGCGGCCGGCATAGGCGCGGCTGGGCATGGTGAACCTGCCGACAGTCAACATGTCCAGGCCGCCGGAGATGTCTTCCCAAACGGTTTTCTCATTGGCCAGGTCGTCGCGGTGCTGGTCCACAAAGGCCATGCGCGCGGTCTTGCCGATCATCACTTCGCCGCTGTCCGGCTGCTCTTTACCGGCGATCAGTTTGAAAAGCGTTGATTTACCGGCACCGTTGGGGCCGATGATGCCGACAATCGCGCCTGCCGGAATCTTGAAGTTCAGGTTGTCAATCAAGAGGCGGTCGCCAAAGGACTTGCTAACGCCCTTGAACTCAATGACCTCATTGCCCAGGCGCTCGGCCACGGGAATGAAGATCTCTTGCGTCTCGTTGCGCTGCTGGTATTCAAAGTCCGACAATTCCTCAAAGCGGGCCAGCCGCGACTTGCTCTTGGCCTGACGCGCCTTGGGATTCTGGCGTGACCATTCCAATTCTTTCTTCAAGGCCTTGGCACGGGCTTCCTCGCCCTTTTGCTCTTGCGCCAGACGCTCGCCCTTTTGGTCAAGCCAGCTGCTGTAGTTGCCTTTCCAGGGAATACCGTGGCCGCGGTCCAGCTCCAGAATCCACTCGGCAGCGTTGTCCAGAAAGTAGCGGTCGTGGGTGATGGCAACCACGGTGCCCGGAAAGCGCTGCAAGAACTGCTCAAGCCAGTCCACCGATTCGGCGTCCAGGTGGTTGGTGGGCTCGTCGAGCAGCAGCATGTCGGGTTTTGAGAGCAGCAGGCTGCACAGCGCGACGCGGCGCTTTTCACCGCCGGAGAGCACGCCGATCTTGGCGTCCCAGGGCGGCAGGCGCAGCGCGTCGGCGGCGATCTCAAGCTGGTGCTCAGAGTCCGAGCCGCCGCTGGCGATGATGGCCTCCAGCTCAGCCTGCTCAGCGGCCAGTGCGTCAAAGTCGGCATCCGGCTCGCCGTAGGCGGTGTACACGGCTTCAAGGCGTGCCTTGGCCGCGAACACATCACCCATGCCGGCTTCCACGCTTTCGCGCACAGTGTGAGAGTCATTGAGCTTGGGTTCCTGCGGCAGGTAGCCGATGTTCAGGTTGGGCATGGCCATGGCCTCGCCCTCGATCTCGGTGTCCAGACCGGCCATGATCTTAAGCAAGGTGGACTTGCCTGAGCCATTGGTGCCCAGCACGCCGATTTTGGCGCCCGGGAAAAAGCTGAGCGACACATTCTTCAAAATCTGGCGCTTGGGTGGAACGGTCTTGCTGACCTTGTTCATGGTGAAAACGTACTGGGCCATGGTGTGTTTAAGTTGGTGTATTTGCCCCCAAAAAAGATGGAGGCTCAGGAAGGTGAGTGAAATCAAGTCTGCTGGCAGGCTGGGCTGCCGGCAAATCCATTAAGCATTATCCCAGTTCAGCTCGCCTCAAGGCTAGGGCTTGTGGATGAAGTTGTGGGTGGTGGTTGTTCATGGTTCATTCAAAGGCGGCAAAGCGCTCAATTTGTTGGCCACCAGCTCGCAAGCCGAGATCAAGTCGGTCACGAGTCGCGAATCGACTTCGAGCATGCCTTCGTACTCGCCAAGGTTGCGAGCATCGTGGCATTTAGAAGGCACCTGGGGTATAAATTTCCCTTTAATTATTAATGACTTACGCCCGCAAAAAACCACCAGTAGCAAAGAAGTAGCACAGTGTCAGGTGCAAGATCTTGCAAAAAGTTTGGTTTGGTCATCGACCCCAGGCTGGCAACGCATCCCCGTTCCAGAAAAAACCCGACACTGCCGCATCAGGGCCTGGTCTGGCAGTGTCGTGTAACCCGACGCTGCCGAGGCAGGGTCTGGTTTGGCGTTGCATCTTTGGATCGAGCGCGGGCAGATCTTTGATGTTAGGCGGGATGCGATCTGCGGAAAGATTGTCCCACCGACTTTGCTTTTGACTGGTCGGGAGGATTGGGACTGGGAGAAGTTTTTCTTGCGCTGTTTCACGGAGTACGGTCATCTGAAAGAAAAGGTTGTGAACCGTGACGATACGGATAGGGTGGTCAATCAGCAGCCCTAATTACGCTTTCCGCAACTCGCGCCCGGAGCCAAGCACTACAAGGGATCGAGTTGCGAAAAAAGCCCTGAATAGCGGAACAGATTTTGATCCAAACTATTGAAAACGCTGGCAAAGCGAGCAGACTTGAAAACCGGCGAGGGGCTTAACGTCTCTAGTAGGCATTAGAAACACCGTCACAAAAAAGTATTTTTGCTAGACCTCGTGAGCACGCCACAGGCGGTTGCGAGACTCTATGTCTCCCATCTCTGACCTTGCTCTTTAGATTGGTTTTATAGTCTCCCTTGTCACGAAGACAGTAAGAGTGAAGAGTTTTCTGCCTTTAAGAGTATTGAAAAATTCCTTTTATTTGTAGCAAGTTCGAGTTCAAGTTCAAGTGTGCTACCCGTTGGGGGACTAAATGTTCAGAAAAATCCTCGCAGTTGTGTCGCTGAGTTTCCTGTGTCTTGTTGCGCACGCTCAGGGCAGTCCAAAGCCCCTTGAAGAGGGAATACCAAATCGTTTTGCTCAAGAGCTCAAAGTTCAACATTTACACGCTAAATGGCGTGCGCGAGTTCAATCGCTACTTGATGCGGGCAAATTACCCAAGATCGACATGGAGACCAGTTGGTCTGAGGACGCAGTAAGAGGCTATATCCCCGAAATCTTCTCTTTGTTAGACGAATTGGGAGTTGCCTTGATTGCTGCCGACGGTCGTCAGCGGAAAGCAGATGGATCTGCGGGCTATCGGTGGAGCAACTATATGCTTGAGGCTGCTGAGATGTATCCGGATCGATTCATTCCGACCACGAATGGCGGCACCAGCCCAAACTGGTTAGAACAAAAAGATGGCACGGGCAGTTTTATTGAGCAATTAGAAAAACAGATTCGAGCCGGTCATTACGCCCTGATCGGAGAATTGGATTTTCATCATTACATGTCAACCCACCAGTGCGCTGCGGGTAGTAAAAACCGGGACAACTCAATTCCTCTTACAAGCGCAAATGGGCATCGCGTATTCCGTCTCTCCCACGACACGGGCGTCCCGTTTGTTATCCATCTTGAACCCGAGGATGAGCCGCTAGCTCAACTCGAAAAGATGTTGGAACAGTATCCGAAAGCAATCGTGGTGGTTGCTCATTTCGGTCAGCTAAGGCACCCAGAGCGGCAAAAGGGCTTTACCCCCCAGAAGGTCAAATCGCTTTTCAGTCGATTCCCGAACTTAAATTGGGATCTTTCAACAGGGGGGCCGAATCGAGAGTATCGATGCGCAGGTTTGAATAACGATAGGACATTAAAAGGCGATACTGTACTGTGGGCAGCTACTGCTTTGGGCCAGAGTGACACCGTAAGCCCTGAGTGGCGTGCGATCTTTACTGAGTTCCACGATCGCTTTGTTTTCGCCACGGACTTCGGTAGCGGACGGCCACCGTTGCGTGGGTTCTTGCGAGACAAAGTAGTTAATTTTGAGAGAATCGTGCGCGATCTCCCAAGAGAAGTTCAGCACGCTTTCGCCTACAAGAATGCATGGAGGCTTTTGACCGGTAAACCCTGGGAGTAACACTTTCCCTCACTCCAGAAAAAACCCGACACTGCCGTATCAGGGCCTGGTCTAGCAGTGTCGTGTAACCCGACGCTGCCGCGGCAGGGTCCGGTTTGGCGTGGCATCTTTGTTATGCCCCGTGATTTGGCGGGCGCGGATTCCGATACCGCTCTTCAACCAGCCAAAACCCGCGGATTTTGATTCAAACGACGGGTTTTGAGGCAGCCCAAACAGCAAACCTAGCACGCGCTGCTGGGTGCCCAAAAACAAGGCGTCCACCAAGCTGCCGCGAGGTGCTAATTTGGTGAGGTTTTTTGATGTACCCATTTTGGGCATTTTAATACCCATAATGAGTATTTCGTAAATTTGTGGTCTTGGGTGATCTCATAGCGGCACCTCCCCCTGAGCACAGTAGGTTTGGCAAAAAACGTCCAAGGGCATCATGGGGCACGAACTGGCACGCTCAAACTCAGCCGCAATGGCCAGCAAATCGCGGTCGCCAGATACCATCACCTGCGCTTTGCCAGTCACCGCCAATTGCATGAACGGCAAATCCAGCGCATCACGGCAATCGGGCACCTTGGGAGGCGGCTGCGGAATCCGCACGGTTTCGGCATAAGGCAGGTAGTCGGCCAGCAACTCGTCTTGTTCAGCTTGCGACAAACCAAATTTGGGGTAGGCCAACACGCGCACCAGCTCTTGCACCGTGGCTGTACTGGCCAGCGGCAACACCAAGCCGCGCTGCCAAGCCTGCCGCACCTGCCCGGCTGCGCCGCCGCGAAACACCAGCGCAGACAAAACCACGTTGGTGTCTAGCACCACGCGAACAGCGGCGCTCATGATTTGGGCTTGGACTTTTTGGCTGCTGCCTTTTTAGGCTTTGTGGACGTGACGCCATAAGCCGCAGCAGACTCGTTGACCATGGCCGCAGCAACCGCAGGCGTTCTGGCCCAAGCCACCGCTGCTGCCATGTCATCGGCTGTCAGATCTAACTCGGCTAATTTGGCGCGCACCGCATCGCCTCGCTGAATGCGCACAGGCGTCAGGATGAGCTGGCCGCCCCGGGCCTCCACATCAAAATATTCGGTGGCCCCCACGGCCTGCGTCAGGCTCTTGGGCAGGGTGAGCTGGTTTTTGGCGGTGATTTTGGCTAGCATGGCTTTGTCCGAAAGTAAGGATTCATTACTTTAACGCAAATCCAGCGATAGCATCAAATGATCAATCTTGTGGGGCCCCACAAACACCGGGTGCAGCAGCAACCCCCTAAAGTTGGCTTATCACAGACGTGCGACAATGATTGCATTGACGGCCTCCAGTTGCCCGGCAATGTCAGCACTTCTGCTGGGGCCTTTTCCAGACTGCTCTACCAAAGCCAGTTTGTGATTCAAGCGCCTAACCTTTGATCCCTACCGACTTTTGACTGGCGGCCTTCGGGCCAAGCAGGTCGGTTCACGCGCCCGGAAAACGGCGCTACCCCACTATGACTTTTGAAGAATTGAACCTGGCCCCGGCCATCCTGAAGGCCGTGCTTGAGCAGGGCTAC